>JAIXSF010000508.1 GCA_027484835.1 Rhizobiaceae bacterium
ATAAACGCAGCAATCTAACCGTGTTCGGGCATTTTTACGGACATGGGAAGACCTAAAAAAGAGCGCGCCGAGGTCGCAAAAATCTTGGGCGGTGCATGCGGACGCGGCTCCTGTTCGAGCCGGGACTTCATGGACCGCGGTAACATGGGACCCTTTCCTCGCCATTCGAGAATTGCCTGCCCCACGCCCCTTTTAAAAGGGCAATTTAGCGATGCTGCCTGGTCTGACACAGGCAGAGAGAAAAGGACTAGACGCATGGCCGAGACAGGCACTGTAAAATTCTTCAATACCGACAAGGGCTTTGGCTTCATCAAGCCCGACAACGGCGGCGCGGACATCTTCGTCCACATCTCCGCCGTCCAGGCATCGGGCCTGTCGGGCCTGACCGAAAACCAGAAGGTCAGCTTCGACACCGAACCCGATCGCCGTGGCAAGGGCCCTAAGGCCGTAAACCTGCAGATCTCCGGCTGATTTCATCCGGTTTTCTACGAATTGCGGCCCGGCATCATTGCCGGGTTTTTTCGTTCAGCCTGCGTTCAGGCATCGCAACCTAGATTGCGATCATAGCCGGTGGCCCGAACAGCCAGCACCGGCGAGACATTTCCGCAAGGTCGAGGAACGACGTCATGATGAAATTCGCGCAACACGCTCTTCTCGCGGCTGCAGTCACCCTGACGCCGATCGCCGCCGCAACCCAGGCCGAAGCTGGCGATCGCTACTATCGCCATCATCGCAGCGACGACGCGCTGGCGCTCGGCGTCATCGGCCTTGCGACCGGCGTCATCGTCGGCTCGGCTCTCGCAAACCCGGCCCCGCAGCGCCGCGTCTACATCGACCGTCCGGTCTCCGTCTATGAAGACCGCGACTACTATGTCGACGACTATCCGCCGCCGCCGCCGCGCCACACCTATCGTCCGCGTCCGGTCTACCAGCAGCCGCGCCCCGTCTATCAGTCCTACGGCATCGAGCCCTGGACCGGCGCATGGTACGACTACTGCTCGCAGCGCTACCGCAGCTTCAACCCGCGCACCGGCACGTTCGTCGGCTACGACGGCCGTACGCATTTCTGCACAGCCGGTTGAGCAGACGGAATTGAAGCAACAAAAAAGCGCCGGTCACCCGGCGCTTTTTTTCGTTCAGAGCCCCTGGATTCACAGCCCCTGGATAAAGGGGTTGGATCGGCGCTCGTCGCCGATCCGGCTGCCGGGCCCATGGCCGCAGATGAAGCCGACATCGTCACCGAGTGGCAGCACCTTGTCGCGGATCGAATTCATCAGTGTCTGGTGGTCCCCGCCTGGCAGGTCGGTACGCCCGACCGACCCGTTGAACAACACGTCGCCGAGATGGGCGAACTTCTGGCCGCGATGAAAATAGATCACATGTCCAGGCGCATGCCCCGGGCAGTGATAGACCTCGAAAGTGTGGTCCCCGAAGCTGACCTTGTCGCCATCTTCCAGCCACTGATCCGGCACCACGCTGCGCAGACCCTCGATGCCGTAGGTCGCGGCCTGTGTTTCGATCCTCTGCAGGAGCGGCAGGTCATCCTTGTGCGGGCCGATGATGGTAAGCCCCGTCTTTTCTTTGAGCTCGGCCGCGCCGCCGGCATGGTCGAGATGACCATGGGTCAACCAGATGGCCTTGAGGGTCAGGTTGTTCTCCGCGATCACCTGCAGGATGACATCGACGTCGCCACCCGGGTCGACGATCACACCTTCGCGCGTCTCGTCATCGAACAGGATCGTGCAGTTCTGCTGGAACGGGGTGACGGGAATGATGCCCGCTTGTATCTGGCCCATCGTCTGGCTGTCCTTCTCTCATGTGCGACATGCGCCTTAGCATGCCGCCGCAACGGGAGGAAAGCCGGACATGTCGGCCGGCAAGCGCTTAACGGCTGAGGCCGTAGACTTCGGAAACGGGAGAAGCGGGAAGCAGCGAGGCCTGCGCCACAAGGAAGCTGGCAACCACGAGCTTGGCAGTAAACACCAGGACCGCGACGGGTCGCAGGCTCGAGGTCTGGGAAATCTGAATGGTATGATCGCGATCCATCATGGAACTGTTCCTCTCTCCTTATGCAAGCCTCGCCTAAATGGCTTGTCCCGGGCTTGCGCTTGATCAGTACCGATGTAACGAGGCTGACGGAGATAGGTTGCGCATTCCCTCCCTAAGCTGTGCGATCTGCGTAAATTTGTTGGAAATTTGCTACACTTGCGCATAGTTTTGCCGGCATGTCCCGCCACTGAAGCGAGGATGTACGGTGGCCTCGAAACGGAGCCACCAGCGGGGGAAGCATCGGCCCTGAGCGATGAGAGAAAGAACCGGCGGCGGCGAGCCAAGTGCTCGCTTGCGCCGGAGGAAAGGAATGACGAGCGTGGCCCGACAGTCTGCGACGAAGACTGCCAAGAAGATCCTGCCGGACCTGCCGGTCGTGGATGACAAGTCAATCGACTTCGAAACCATCGAAAGCCTCTTCTTTGCCTACCGCGATTTCGTGTCCGATCCCGATGCCATCCTTGCCAAGCTCGGTTACGGTCGCGCCCATCACCGCGTCGTCCATTTCGTCAGCCGACGTCCGGGCATGACAGTTGCCGATCTGCTCGGCATCCTGCAGATCACCAAGCAGAGCCTGGCACGCGTCCTGAAGGAGCTCATCGACAGCGGCTATATTCGCCAGATGGCGGGTCCTGCCGATCGCCGCCAGCGCCGCCTCTATCCGACGCTTGCCGGCCGGGAGCTGTCGCTGGCTCTCTCCGATCCCCAGTCACGCCGTATCGCCCTCGCGATGGAGGGCATGACATCGGATGAGCGCGCCACCGTGCGACGCTTCCTGGAAGGGATGCAGAAGCAGACCGTGACCCAGCCCCTCGAGACGGACGGAGCCGACTGACGTGTCGAAGAAGATCGAGCTGACAGACGACGCCCCGCACCTCCTCGTGGTCGACGACGACACCCGTATCCGAGACCTCCTGCATCGCTTTTTGACGGAAAAGGGGTTCCGCGTGTCCGTAGCGGCCGACGCCGCCGAAGCACGCCGCAAGTTGGAAGGCCTGAGCTTCGACCTCCTCGTGCTCGACGTGATGATGCCCGGCGAATCCGGCCTTTCGCTCACCCAGAGCCTGTCCGATGAAAAGCGTGTGCCAATCATCCTCTTGACGGCGCGATCCGAAGCCGACAGCCGCATTGCAGGCCTGGAAGCCGGCGCAGACGATTACCTCGCCAAGCCCTTCGACCCGCGCGAGCTGGTGCTCAGGATCAACAACATCCTGAAGCGCAACATGAACCCGGATGCGCCGAAGATCGAGCAGGTGATGTTCGGTCCCTACACCTTCTCGGTTCTCCGCAAGGAACTGCGCAAGGGCGCGGAAGTGATCCGCCTCACCGACCGCGAGCAGGACATCATGTTCCTCTTCGCCACCCGCGCCGGCGATACCATCCCGCGCCACGAACTGGTCGGCAATGATGCGGAAGTCGGCGAACGCACCATCGATGTCCAGATCAATCGGTTGAGACGCAAGATCGAGGACGACCCGGCCAATCCCGTCTGGCTGCAGACGGTGCGCGGCATCGGTTATCGCCTCAGCATGGACTGAGGCCGCGACAACGACGCGTTCTGCGTCGAGGAACTGTGAGCATATGACGCTGTTCGATCAGATCCGGCGAGATCAGGACCGCAGCCCGGCAACCGGGATCAAGGGCCTGCTGCGCTGGCTGCGCCACCGTCTGCCGACGGGTCTCTACGCACGCTCGCTGCTCATCATCATCCTGCCGATGCTGATCCTGCAGACAGTCGTCGCCTTCGTCTTCATGGAGCGCCACTGGCAACTCGTCACCGAGCGCCTGTCGGAAGCCGTCACCCGCGACATCGCAGCTGTCATCGAACTCCTCGAGCGATATCCCGGCCAGGAAGATTTTACCCGGATCGCCGATGTTGCGGCCAACCGGCTTAATCTGATGGTTTCGATCGAGCCGGGAACCGAACTGCCTCTGCCCCGCCCCCGCCCCTTCTTCTCGATCCTCGATCAGATTCTCTCCGACGAGATCGCCGAACAGATCCGCCGCCCGTTCTGGATCGATTCCGTTGGCGATTCACGCCTGGTCGAAATCCGCATTGTGGTCGGCGACCAGACCCTGCGCATCTTCGCGCCGCGCAATTCGGCCTATGCCTCAAACACCCATATCTTCCTGGTCTGGATGGTCTCCACGGCTTTGGTGCTGATCGTGATCTCGATCCTATTCCTTCGCGGACAGATCCGGCCGATCCTGGCGCTCGCCAATGCCGCCGAAAGCTTTGGCAAGGGTCAGCGGCCAGCGGAAGGCTTCTCGCCCCGCGGCGCAGACGAAGTCCGCCGGGCAGGTCTTGCCTTCATCCTGATGCGCGAGCGCATCGAACGGCAGATGGAACAGAGGACTGCCATGCTGGCGGGCGTCAGTCACGACCTTCGCACCATCCTCACACGCTTTCGCCTGCAGTTGGCCCTGGCCGGCGACGGCCCTGAGACCGACAGCCTGAACCAGGACATCGATGACATGCAGAGCATGCTCGAGGGCTATCTCGATTTCGCCAAGGGTGAAGTGGAGGAAGATGTTGGTCGACTGGATCTCAACGATCTCTTCGAGCGCATCGCGGTGGACTTCGAACTGCATGACCGCACGCTCAATTGGACGCTCGAAGGCGACCCCCTCGTCTATGTGCGCCCCAATGCCTTCACGCGGCTCGTCACCAACCTTGCCTCGAATGCGCGGCGCTATGCGCACCGCCTGGACATCGACGCGCGCCACACTGCAAAATGGCTTGTGATTGTTTTCGACGACGACGGCCCGGGCATTCCCAAGGACGCGCGCGACGATGTGTTCAAGCCCTTCTACCGCCTCGACGAGGCCCGCAATCTCGACGCCTCGGGAACCGGTCTTGGCCTCGCGATTGCCCGAGACATCGCTCGCAGCCACGGCGGCAACGTAACACTCGAAGACAGCCCGCTGGGCGGCCTGCGCGCCATCATCCGCGTTCCGGTCTGAAGTTATCCGCGGGGCACAAAAAAGGGGCCCGTAGGCCCCGCACTTACATCAACTTCTTACCGTTCGGCACCGGCTGCTCGACGGCCGCCAGAACAATGGCGCCGTTTTCATCCTCGAAACCGAGCGTCAGCACTTCGGAGCGAAATGGACCGATCTGGCGCGGCGGAAAGTTGACCACGCCCAGCACCTGCCGCCCGACCAGCGTCTCCGGTGTGTAGTGCACGGTGATCTGGGCCGAAGACTTCTTGACGCCGATCTCGGGTCCGAAATCGATCTTCAGCTTGAAGGCGGGCTTGCGCGCCTCCGGGAACGTGTCGACCTCGACAATCGTCCCGACTCGGATATCGACCTTTTCAAAGTCGGCGAAAGTGATTTCGGCACCGCTCACTGCGCCAGTTCCTCGGCGCGTTTGCGAGCCGCCTCGATTGCCGCGTCGAACAGCGGCTGCATGCCGTCCTCGGCCATCAGCACGGAGAGCGCGGCAGCTGTCGTGCCGCCAGGCGAGGTCACGTTCTTGCGCAACTGGTTTGCCGGGTCGGGGGACTGGTGCAACAATTCACCAGCCCCCGCGACCGTTTCTCGTGCAAGACGCATGGCGAGGTCCGCCGGCAGGCCCGCTTTGCGGCCTGCCTCTGCCATGCACTCCACGAGATAGAATACATAGGCCGGTCCACTGCCCGAGACAGCGGTGACGGCATTGATATCGGCTTCGCTCGCAACCCATTCGACCGGGCCTGAGACCTTGAGAAGACGATGAACGATGTCGCGTTGGGCATCGGTGACACCCGCATTCGCAAAGGCGCCCGTGACCCCACGCCCGACCATGGCGGGCGTGTTCGGCATGGCGCGCACCATCGCAGCCCTGCCGAGATGACCTTCCATGGACTCGATGGTTTTGCCTGCTGCAACTGAGACAACTGTCGTCTGCGCACCGACGACCGATTTGAGGCCGGGAAGGACCGCATCCATCACCTGCGGCTTCAGAGCCAGGAAGAGGATATCCGCGACAAGACCTTCGGGCGCTGAAGTCGAATGCCGCGCGCCCGCCTCGGTAATCAGGCCCATCATCTTCTCGGATGGGCCGGGATCAAGGACAGTGACGGAGGATCCGGGAACGCCGCTTTTCAGCCAACCGGCCAGCATCGCGCCGCCCATGTTACCGGCCCCGACAAGGACGATCTGTCCGAATGCGGCATTCGTCATGCTCAGGCTTCTCCAACCGTCTCGAAGAGAACGGCATCCATGGCGCTCTTGGCGTCCATGCCGGACCAGACGACGAACTGGAAGGCCTGGTAATAGGCTTCGCATGCGTCGACAGCAGAGGAAAGCAGCACTTCGACCTGCCGATTGGTCGGCTCGGCACCGCCGGCGAGCAGCAGGGACTGGCGGAAGATAACCACGTCCTCGTTCCGCCACAGATCGAAGTGCCCCATCAGCACCTGACCATTGACGTAGGAGAGTAGCTTGATGACTTCGTTGAGGCGGTTTTCGGGGATCTTCAGGTCGAAGGCAGACGCCAGATGCAGCGCCTCGAACTCCTCCATCCAGGAGAAGGAGACATGGTAATCAGCCCAGCGCCCCTCGACAGTCATTGCGATTTCGTCTTCGCCCGAACGTTCGAACGACCAGTCATTGGTCGCCGCAACAAACTCGATCATATCGACCGGGTTTGACTGACGTTCGACTTCGATTTCCATGAGGCTCATGCATCACCTTCTTGACCGGAATGAATACGGGCACCCGACGGACCGCCGGGTTACTCGGACACCTGAACCGGAAACTACTGAAAACGATTCCGAAGGACCTCAGGGTAGAACACGCACCCTGCCCGAAACTTACGCGGCCCCCGCACAGAATCATCGTTGAAAATCAGTGTATAATCGTCAGGAGCCAGCACCAGTCCCCTTCGTCATATTTGGACGCCACGCCTGTGGATGGAGCTTTGAGAATCGCCTTTGCATCACCCTATAAGCGACTCTGCCGATTGGCTTTTTGGCACCTGTCCACAAGCTGCGATTTTTTCGTGTACGAAGCCTCGGATGCCACCCGTCAAGGTGCTGAAAAAACAAAAAGACCCAGAGCCACAGGCAATGGGTCTTCGACGAAAGTGCAAATCAGCGTTGCTGCGCCCCGAAACGGAACGACAGCCTTACTTGGCTTGTGCCCCGAGCTGGGCTTCGAGGATCTCCAGGCGCTTCTGCAGCGCTTCGTTTTCCTCGCGCGCCTTCAGCGCCATTTCACGGACCACATCGAATTCCTCGCGCTTGACGAGATCCATGCTGTTCATCCAGCGCTCGACCTGCGCCTGGAAAGCGGTTTCCACCTCCTTGCGGACACCTTGGGCAGCGCCGGCTGCGTCCGTCATCAACTTGGCGAAATCATCGAGAATACGGTTGGGGCCGGTCGACATGGAAAACTCCTCTCAAGCAGACATCGGACTGGGAATGAACCCTTGGCAAAGGAGGTAGGACCAGATCCGCCGCCATGCAAGACGGCATCGACAGATAAAGCTGGTTGACGGCGTCGTAGCCACCCCGATTCCATCTTGACCGTGCCAGTTCGCGACGCCATTTTCCACCAGCATTAACGAAAGTACTCCATTGTTGTCAGTTCTGGACCTTTTCGCCTCCGTCTCCTTTCCCGCGATCGATCCGATCGCTTTCTCGATCGGTCCGCTGGCGGTCCATTGGTATGGGCTGGCCTATGTTGCCGGCATTCTCATTGGCTGGCTGATCGCCCGTGATCTCCTCAAACGTCCGCATCTGTGGCCAAATGGCCAGGCACCGGCGACGCTCCAGCAGGTTGATGACTTCATTCTGTGGGTCGCGATCGGCATCGTGGCCGGCGGACGGCTGGGCTACATCTTCTTCTACGATTTCGCCTCTGTTGCCGCCAATCCGATGCGCGCGATCGAAGTCTGGAATGGCGGCATGTCCTTCCATGGCGGTTTCATCGGCGCGACGCTCGCCATGGTGTTCTTCGCCCGCAAGCATCAGATCCGCCTCTGGAGCCTGTTTGATCTTGTGGCAAGTGTTGTGCCGCTCGGCCTGTTCTTCGGCCGCATCGCAAACTTCATCAATGGCGAACTCTGGGGCCGCCCGACCGATCTTCCCTGGGCCATGGCCTTCCCGACAGGAGGCCCCTTCCCCCGCCACCCGAGCCAGATCTACGAAGCAATCCTTGAGGGCCTTGTGCTCCTGATCGTCCTGCAACTGCTCGCGCGTGCCTTCGGCGCGTTGAAGACACCCGGCCGGATCACGGGCATTTTCGTCGCCGGTTATGCCGCTGCACGCATCTTCGTCGAGTTCTTCCGCGAACCGGACCCGCAGCTCGGCTACCTCTTTGGCGGCTGGCTCACCATGGGCATGGTTCTGTCACTTCCGATGCTGTTGATCGGCGTCTGGATTTCTCTGCGGGCGAGCCGTACCGCCCACGTGACGCAAGGCTGAGGAGCCCCGATGGCCACACCGCTCGCCGAGAAGATCAAGTCGCTGATTTCGGCCAATGGCCCGATCAGCGTGACAGACTATTTCGCCCTCTGCCTTGCCGATCCCGAGCACGGTTATTACCGCACCCGCCATCCGTTCGGCCGCGCGGGCGATTTCGTCACGGCGCCCGAAGTCAGCCAGCTTTTCGGCGAGATGCTCGGCATCTTCATGATCAACACCTGGCAGCGCCATGGCGAACCGCGCGACGTGCGCCTGGTCGAGGTCGGCCCGGGCCGCGGCACCATGATGGCCGACATGCTCCGGGTGATCGCGCGCGCCGCCCCCGAACTCTACGAGACGGCCACCATCCATCTCGTCGAAACCAGCGCACTCCTGAAGCTCACCCAGATGGAAACCCTCTCGTCCCACGGCGACAAGGTCTCCTGGCATGAGAGCTTCGACGGCCTGCCTGACGGCTTCACCCTGCTCGCGGCAAACGAGCTCTTCGACGCCATTCCCATTCGCCAGTTCGTCAAGACGCCCGCAGGCTTCCGCGAGCGCATGGTCGGCATCGATGAAAACGACGAGCTCTGCTTCACGCTCGGCGTCGCAACGCTTGATCCGTCGATGCTGCCGCAAGGCATCGCGGCCCCCGCAGACGGCGAGATCTTCGAAGTGGCCCCGGCCCGCCAGTCTGTGATGCTGACGATCTGCGAACGCCTCATCGCGCATCACGGCACGGCCCTGATCATCGACTACGGCCATATGGTCTCCAATTTCGGCGACACGCTCCAGGCCGTGCGGGCGCACGAATACGACCCGCCGCTTGCCCATCCCGGCCTCGCGGATCTGACAAGCCATGTCGATTTCGAAAACCTCGCACGCACGGCGCTTGCCGCAGGCGTTCACCTGAACGGCTGCATGCACCAGGGCGACTTCCTCGTCGGCTTGGGCATCGAGCAGCGCGCCGCGTCCCTCGGCCGCGACAAGGACGAGGCAACGCAGGCTGAAATCGTCGAGGCGGTGCATCGCCTCGCCGGTGCCGGAAACGGCTATATGGGCGAGTTGTTCAAGGTGATGGCCGTGTCGTCCCCTTCGGTGCAATTGCTGCCCTTCAAGCCGAAGCATTGACATGGACCGGCGCGATCTGCACGATCGCGCCCGTCAAGAACGGCTCGAATTCAAAGAAAGCCG
The DNA here is from genome assembly GCA_027484835.1 of Rhizobiaceae bacterium. Classification (GTDB taxonomy): domain Bacteria; phylum Pseudomonadota; class Alphaproteobacteria; order Rhizobiales; family Rhizobiaceae; genus Allorhizobium. The sequence continues at coordinate 9,636 of JAIXSF010000508.1, forward strand.
AAATATTCCAATTAGTTCGCAGTATCCGCATTGCATACGCGTGATTTGCCAAGGCTCAGGAGACCGATCATGAGCACAGCCGACCAGCCGCGCCCCATCACCGCAGAGCGCCTCGGCGCGATGGAAGCAGCCGGCATTCGCCACGGCTTCTTCACCCGCGACGGCGGTGTCTCCGAGGGCATCTATCGCGGACTGAACGTCGGCATCGGCTCCAATGACGATCCGCAAAATGTGCGCGAAAACCGCCGCCGTGTCAGCGGCTGGTTCGGCCTTCCGCTCGAGCATCTGGCAACCGCACACCAGATCCATTCCCCCGATGTCGTCACCGTCGCGGCTCCCTATGACGGCAGCCGTCCTCAGGCCGATGCGCAGGTCACGGCAAGCCCCGGCGTCATCCTTGGTGTGCTGACCGCCGATTGCGGCCCTATCCTCTTCGCCGATGCCGAAAACCGCGTGATTGGTGCAGCCCATGCCGGCTGGAAGGGCGCACTCGGCGGTGTCCTCGAAAACACGATCGACGCCATGATCGCGCTCGGCGCCCGCCGCGAAAGCATCCGCGCCACGCTTGGCCCGTCGATCTCGAAGGCGAATTACGAAGTCGGCCCCGAATTCGTCGATCGTTTCCTCGCCGCCAACCCGGAGTTTGACGTCTTCTTCACGCCCTCCGCCAAGCCCGGCCACGCGATGTTCGATCTGCCCGGTCTCACCGTGAAGCGCCTCACCGAGGCTGGCGTGACGGCCGACAACCTCGACCTGTGCACCTATGCGGCGCCTGAGACGTTCTTTTCCTATCGCCGAACCACCCATGCGGGCGAACCCGACTATGGGCGACAGATTTCGGCGATCGCGATCATGGAGGCGTAAGATGGCGCTGCACTTTTCCGAAAGCGAATTTTCCGCCCGCCGGGCGCGTCTCATGGCGCGCATGGCCGAGGAGAAGCTCGATGCAATCCTGCTCTTCGCCCAGGAGAGCATGTACTGGCTGACCGGCTTCGACAGCTTCGGCTACTGCTTCTTCCAGTGCCTGGTGGTGAAGGCAGACGGCAGCCAGACGCTTCTCACCCGCACGCCGGACCTGCGCCAGGCAAAGCACACATCGACCATCGACAACATCGTCGTCTGGGTCGACCGCGTGAATGCCGATCCGGCCGTTGACCTGCGCAACCTGCTGAGCGACCTCGATCTCCTCGGCATGCGGGTTGGCGTCGAATACGATACGCACGGCATGACCGGCCGCGTCGCCCGTCTGGTCGACAACCAGCTCAACAACTTCTGCGAGGCGGTCGACGCCTCCTATCTTGTCAGCGCGCTCCGGCTGGTAAAGTCCCAGGCCGAGATCCAGAAGGTCGTGCACGCAGCCGAGCTTGCAGATCTCGCGCTCGATGCGGCCCTTCCCTTGATCGGACCGGATGCCGATGAAGGAGAAATCCTTGCCGCCATGCAGTCGGCGATCCTTGCCGGCGGTGGCGACTATCCGGCCAATCCTTTCGTCATCGGCTCGACCGCCGATGCGCTTCTCTGCCGTTACAAGTCCGGCCGCCGCCGCCTCTCTGAAAGCGATCAGCTGACGCTGGAATGGGCCGGAGTCTCCGCCCACTATCACGCGCCCATGCTGCGCACGGCCCTGATTGGCGACCCCTCGCCTCGCCACCGCGAACTTTATACGGCAGCCCTGGAAGGCATGCGCGCGGTCGAACATGTGCTGAGGCCGGGACACACCTTCGGCGAAGTCTTCGATGCCCATGCCAAGGTAATGGACGAGCGCGGCCTCACCCGTCACCGCTTCAACGCCTGCGGCTACTCCGTCGGCGCGCGCTTTGCCCCATCCTGGATGGAGCACCAGATGTTTCATGCCGGAAACAGCCAGGAAATCGCCCCCGACATGGCGCTTTTCGTGCACATGATCATCATGGACAGTGATCGGGAAACGGCCATGACGCTCGGCCATACCTACCTCACCACGCAGTCTGCGCCCCAGGCCCTGTCGCGGCACCCGCTCGACCTGATCACCGTCTGACGGAAAAGTAGACCAAAAGCGCCGGGTCACGGGGTTTTGCCTTTTCATTCAGGGAATTGACAGGCAGACGATGCTAGTCACATTAATTGTGACAGCAGTGAAAGCGAAGGACCCGCCGTGGTGACTTGCTCCCGGAGAATGCCCGCAACGCCGGCCGCGATGGTCGTGCTGCTGCTGACGCTGGCAGGCTGCAACAGCACCGAGGTGCTGACCCCGCCTGCAGAGGTCGGAAACGCCGGCCAGGCCACTGGCTATTCCCAGCAGCTTGCAGCGCCCGCAGGCACCGGGCCGGTGCAAAGTGCACCACTCGGACAGCCGGGCGTCTACGGAGAGCCTGCCCGTGGCCCCCAGAACACGCTCGAAGCCCAGGCGGCGGCGCTCGCCCAGGGCGGCAGCAATCCGGTTGCCTCCGCACCACTCGACGGCGGACAGCAATCCTTCCCCAGCGCTCCGCAGCAGGCTGACACCACCCAGCCGGCAAGGCAGACGCAACCGCTACAAGGCCAGCAGGTCGCCCAGACCCAGCAGGCTGCACGACCGCCAGCCGCCCAGGCGACCGGCAGCATCCGCTTCCTGCCGATCATCGGCGCGCCCGTGCAGGCCGTTACCCCCCTCTCCCGGCAGCTGGGCGCCGAAGCGCGCGCCCGCGGCCTTACCATCAAGAGTGCCAGCGACGCCTCCAGCGAGCATATCCTGAAAGGCTACTTCTCCGCCTTCTCCGACAGCGGCAATGTCACGATCACCTATGTCTGGGATATCCTGGACGCCAGCGGCGGACGCCTGCACCGCATCCAGGGCCAGGAAGTCGTGCCCTCCGGCGCGCAGGATCCCTGGGCAGCCGTTCCCGCCTCGGTCATGCAGCAGATCGCGACGAAGAGCATGGCTGAATATGTATCATGGCGGAACAGTCGCTCCGGCTGACACCCGGACGAGACCCCGCAAAACCGCAAATCCTGCGCCTCATTTGGCGCATCAACCGAAAATATGGGCCTCGCCGTCCAAACCTCTTGCATTCAGGGGGAACGGCGCTAAAAAGCCCGCATCTCAGCATGGTAACAGGCGGGCCAAGATGAAGGTTTTCGCAGGTAATTCGAACCGGCAACTTGCCGAAGCGATCTGCTCCTATCTCAACGTACCACTCGGCAAGGCCAGCGTCCGCCGTTTCGCAGACCAGGAAATCTTCGTAGAGATCCAGGAAAACGTGCGCGGCGAAGACGTCTTCGTCGTTCAATCGACATCCTTCCCGACGAATGACCACCTGATGGAACTGCTGATCATGATCGACGCCTTCCGTCGTTC
>JAIXSF010000271.1 GCA_027484835.1 Rhizobiaceae bacterium
AGATGTCCTCGCGGTTGACCTTGTCGACCAACGCCTTGATGTCGGTGTCGGGTGCAAACTTGCCCCAGCGGATGTTCTCGGTGAGGAACCAGGCATCGTGGCTCTTGAAGGGATAGGACGCGTGGTCCTTCCAGAACTTCATCTCGAGCCCGGTGTTTTCGGCGAGACGGCCATTGCCGTAGTTGATGGTGCCCTTGAGGCGACCTGCGACATCCTTCGGAGGCACATTGAACCACTGACGCTTGCCAAGGATCGCCGACATCTCTTCCTTGTTGTCCATGCTGTCGGCCCAGATCTGGGCTTCCATGACAGCCATCATCAGCGCCTTTGCGGCGTTTGGATTCTTTTCGATCCAGTCGGTGCGCAGGCCGAGCGCCTTTTCAGGATGGCCCTTCCACAGCTCGCCGGTGGTGCAGGCGGTAAAGCCAATGCCCTGGTTGACGAGCTGCTCGTTCCAGGGCTCGCCGACACAGAATGCATCCATGTTGCCGACCTTCATGTTGGCGACCATCTGCGGCGGCGGCACGACGATGGTGGAGACATCCTTGTCCGGATCGATGCCGCCGGCGGCCAGCCAGTAGCGGATCCAGAGGTCATGGGTGCCGCCCGGGAAGGTCATCGCGACCTTGATCTCATTGCCGGCTGCTTTCTTGGCGGCAAAGGCGTCCTTCAGCTTCGAGGCATTGAGCTGAACGCCGGTGTCGGCATATTCCTTGGCAACGGAGATGCCTTGGCTATCGAGATTGAGCCGCGCAATGATCGACATCGGCACCGGCACATTGTTCTGCGTGACCTTGCCGGTTTCCATCAGGTAGGGCATGGGGGTGAGGATGTGGGCACCGTCGATACCGTTCGCTTCGCCACCGAGCACGAGGTTGTCACGTGTAGCGCCCCAGGAAGCCTGCTTCAGCACTTCGACATCGGCCATGCCGTATTTTTCGAAGAAGCCTTTTTCCTTGGCGATGATCAGCGGGGCGGCATCGGTGAGTGCGATGAAGCCAAGCTTCACGCCCGTTACTTCAGGCCCGGCGGTTGCGGCGAAGGCGCCCGACGGAAATGCAAGGCGGGCAGCACTTGCCAGTGCTGCGGCAGAGCCGATCTTGAGAATCTGACGCCGGCTGATGCTCGTTGCTGTGGTCTTGGTCATAGCTGTTTGCCCCTCTTTGTCTGATGACGGAGATCCGGAAAAACGAAAAAACGGCGCGTGCGACCTTGCGAGGTCCTGGCGGGAGGAGCCGGACAGCAAGAAGCCTGCGACGTCATTGTCTGATGGTTATCTGCGCCTTTAAGGCGCTCATCCGTCCCGCGATCGCCGTTGACCGTGGACATTGATAGCAAAGCAAGGGCCGTGCCAGTTTCACCTGGCGATGGTTAAGCCTGTGAAAAACAATCGCTGTTTACAGGTGCGGAGGCGCAGCGGTCACCTGCCGGAGTGAAGGCCTGCTCGTTCGAAGGCCTGAGCTTGCGTGCAAATGCCTTAGGTTTGTGCAGTGCAGCGCACTAGCTATCGGTCTCCTCCCCGCCGGCCGAAGAGGCCGATCGGACCGGAAATCGCTCGACATAAGCTTCCACATCTTCTGGATCGAAGGGCTTGCCATCCATGAAGCCATCATAGCCACCGGACGCCTTTTCGCTCGCCGCATCCGGCAGGGCAGCATCCTGCCCCAACGCTGTGATGTAGAGGTCAGGCCGGAAAGCGCTCCGCGCATGCGTCATGCCTTCCTCACTGAAGTCTGCCTGACCCCAGCGAAGCATCTGGCTATAAATCCAGCTTGCCTGATCTGGCCGAGGATGGTTGGCCGCCCCGCGATGGAAGAGGAAATAGTCCGGGACGATCCGCTTCGTCCCATGGGCATCGAGACTGAACTCGCCACTTAAAACGCGGCGAATGATGCTCGTGGGAGCTGCGATGTATTCCGACGCACTCAGGATCTCGGCAAGCTCGTTGTGGTGACCGGGGTCGTCGCACCAGCGCGCCGCCCGATCCATTGCGACGATCAGACGGGAGACCGTGTCGGCATTGGCATCGGCCCAGTCGGGGCGCATGCCGAGCACCTTCTCCGGCGCCAGCGGCCAGATATCCTGCTTGGCTGCAACAATCCTTCCCGTGCCTCGTTCCGACGCAATCATGTTCCAGGGCGCCCCGACGCAGAAGCCATCAATCGCGCCGGCCGCGAGCGCATCCGAAGTCAGCGGTGGCGGAACCACCACAAGCTTCACGTCCCGGTCCGGATCGATGCCGCCCGCCGCCAGCCAGTAGCGGAACTCGTAATTGTGCGAGGAGAAGGGATAGGTCATGCCGAGTGTAGGTACCGTCTCGCCGCGCGCCCGCATATCGGCAAGCAAGGCCGCAAGAGCCCTGGCATTGGCCAGGGCATCCGCATCGTCTGCCAGCCCCGTCAAAGACTTCATCCGTTCGAAGATTCGGGCGGACAACGTGATGGCGTTGCCACCGCGACCGAGGGAAAAGGGCGCGATGGTCGGCGAGGGATTGGAGCCAAGCCCGAGCATGGATGCGACGGGCATCGGCGAGAGCATGTGCGCAATGTCGAACTGGCGGAAGGCAAGCCGATCGCGAACATTGGCCCAGGTCACATCCCTGACCAGTTCGAGGCGCAATCCCTCCCTTTCAGCGAAGCCAAGCTCCGCCGCGACGATCAGGATCGAGGCATCCATCAGCGGGATGTAGCCTGCCCTGAGTGTCCTCTGCTCCTTGCCACGCACAGACGCTGGCGCATGGATGGCAGTGTCGCCGGATTGGGTTGAAACCATATCGCTCACCAGCATTCTCCGATCCACGCCGCGCTCACAGGAGCAGTCCTGCAGCCGTCACGACGCTCTGGGCGATGTCGGCCAGCTTCTTCTTCTCATTCATGGCGGTCTGTCGAAGCAGAGCGAAAGCCTGCTCCTCGCTCAAGCCCCGCATTTTCATCAGGATGCCCTTGGCGCGCTCGATAACCTTGCGCTCCTCGAGCGCATTTCGCGCCTCGACCAGTTCTCGCTGAAGGCGGCTGAAGGCATTGAAGCGGCTCACCGCCATGTCGAGGATCGGCTTGATACGCTCTTTCTTCAGCCCATCGACCACATAGGCCGATACGCCGGCATCGACGGCAGCCTCAATGGCGGCAGTATCCGAGCGATCGACAAACATGGCAATCGGCCGCGAAATCATCCGGGTGAGCTGGAACATATGCTCCATCATGTCACGATTGGGGTTCTCGATGTCGATGATGATGACATCAGGATCCATCGTCTCGATCAGCCGCGCGACACCCTGCATCTCATGGATCACCCGGACATTCAGATGCCCGGCTTCGTTCA
>JAIXSF010000301.1 GCA_027484835.1 Rhizobiaceae bacterium
ACTCATCCGCCGTTCCAGTTCCTGGGCGTAACCCATGGAATGCAGGATCTGGAGATCCTGTTTCTTGTCGATATCCGAGTAGTCTGACATGACGTCCCCCAGTTGACGATCAGCCGCGGGATTGCGGCGATTTCGTTTCAGTGTCCGCCCTTGTTCTGTTGGTGCGGACGGTTGCAGCAGAGCTGCTCCCCGTGAGATCTTCTTATGCAGCCCGGACGACATTGATCGCTTTGGCGATCAGTGCGGCGAGATGGTCGGCCATGATCTCTTGGTCGACAGTATTGGAAATCAGGTCGTTTCGGACCTCGATCATCACGTTCGGATGACCGTATGGAATGGCATGCAGGCGAAGGCTGTGCGTGACACCGTCTTCCGGCCCGTAGGGTGAATTGCGCTCCACGCGGTAGGCGCCGCCGCTCGAAGCATCGAGCATGGCATCCGCCAACCGCGTATCCGTGTCATGCAGGATGCCGATTTCCACCTCGCGCTGCTTACCGAAATAGATGGGCGTAAAGCTGTGGACCGTGACGACAACAGGTTGCCGCCCGGTCTCCACAACCCGCGCGATCTCGTGGCTCACTTGGTCGTGGAAGGGGACATAGAAGGCTGCTGTGCGGGCATAGCGCTCGGCAGGCGTCAGGTCGTGATTGCCGGGGATCTCGTAGATCTCGCTCTTCTCGGGCATGGCAGCCGGAGATTCCGGAGGACGGTTGCAGTCATAGAGAAGCCGCGAGAAGCGTTGGTGGACAAGCGTCCCGTCGAGCTTCGTCGCCAACATCTTCGCAACGGCAAGAGCTCCCGGATCCCAGGCGATGTGGCTTGAGAGCGCCTCGGCTGACAGCCCGAGCGTTCCGGCGGATGCAGGAAGCATCGAGGAAGCATGCTCACAGACGAGCACGACACCACTTTGCGCAGTCGCATTCTCAACGGCGACGGCATGACCGTCCGACGATGTCAGGATCCCCGACCTCAAGAGCATGCTGGCAGTTCCCCCGGGCTTGATGGCCCATTTTATTTTCGAAGAGAATTCTTCACGGTTAAGGATCTGTCAATCCGCTACTGAAAAATTCTCTTCAAGGGGCGGTTGACTCAATTGTGACAGCGAGGCTTAATCCGGAAAACGCTGGCGACAGACCGGCTTGAGGGGAGTCAATCGGTTCTTGATGAATGCGTCGACCACGGTGTCGGACGTGATCCATGCCCATTTCGACGGGCTGACGCGTGCCGAACGGCAGCTGGCAGAAAGCCTGCTGAACAACTACCCTGTCTCAGGACTGGGCAGCATTACCACCGTTGCCGAAAACGCTGGCGTCTCGACCCCGACCGTTGCCCGCATGGTGCAAAAGCTGGGGTACAAGGGGTATCCCGAGTTTCAGGCCCACCTCCACCAGGAGCTCGAGGCAACGATCTCCAATCCGATCGCAAAGCACGATCGCTGGGCGGCAAACGCGCCCAACCGGCATATTCTCAATCGTTTCGCCGAAGCCGTGATGGCCAATCTGCGCTCATCGCTCGGCGAGCTCAGGACGGCGACCTTCGACGATGCGGCCCGCCTTCTCGGTGATCGCAACCGCAGCCTCTATTTCGTCGGTGGTCGCATCACCGGGGCGCTTGCGGAATACTTCTTCACCCACATGCAGGTCATTAGGCCGCGGACGACCCTGATGTCCTCGAACGCCAGTTCGTGGCCACAGCATGTGCTCAACATGCAGGACGGCGATGTTCTGGTGATCTTCGACATCCGCCGCTACGAGGCCGATTTGACCACGCTCGCCGAGGTCGCGCGCGCCAATGGCGTTCAGATCATTGTGTTCACGGACCAGTGGATGTCGCCGGTGGCACAGCATGCCCGGCACTGTTTCAAGCTCCATATAGAGGCACCCTCGGCGTGGGACAGCTCCGTGGTGACGCTGTTCGTTGTGGAAGCCCTGATCGAAGCCGTGCAGAGCTCCTCCTGGGACGAGACGCGCGAGCGCATGAATACCCTTGAGGGTCTGTTTGAGCAGGCACGCCTGTTCAGAAGACCTCGATAAGGAGCAACCCGACGAATTGGAGGAACCATTTTTTGGATGACGCGACATATGACTGCAAAGAAGAACCGGCAGCGAAGTCATCCGTCACATAACCATAACACAGCGCACCTAAGTGAACCGCATCGCTGCCAAACCTCAGAGGAGAACCACAGTGACCAAGAACATTCGTAAATTCCTGTCGCTCACGACCGCCCTGGTCATGACGAGCTCTGCCGTAGCTTACGCCGAGCCGAGCGCCGAGCTGATCGAAGCTGCCAAGAAGGAAGGCATGCTGACCACCATCGCCCTGCCCCACGACTGGTGCGGCTATGGCGAAGTCATCGATGCCTTCAAGAAGAAGTATCCGGAAATCACCGTCAACGAACTGAACCCGGACGCCGGTTCGGGCGATGAAATCGAAGCCATCAAGGCCAACAAGGACAACAAGGGCCCGCAGGCACCTGACGTCGTTGACGTTGGTCTCGCATTCGGCCCGCAGATGAAGAAGGAAGGC
>JAIXSF010000497.1 GCA_027484835.1 Rhizobiaceae bacterium
AAAAGTTGATAAAAACTGACAAGTTATAAAATGATCGCTGAATTGTTTTCCCGCGTCTGCAAACAGCCAGAAGGGGCGTCAGCTACGGGAACGATCGAACAGATCCAGCACGTCCTGCCGACGGCAGAGTTCCGTCCCCGCGGTCATGACCGTAGCGGCGCCGGCCGCCTGTCCGAAGCGAAAGGCCTCCTCAACCTCGTGCCCCTCGGCCAGAGACCAGACCATGCCGGCAACGAAGCTGTCGCCCGCACCGGTCGCGGAATTGACCGGCACATCGATCGCCGGCAGCCGGATGATGTGATCTGCAGTGGCAAGGACTGCACCAACGGCCCCCAAGGTGACCGCGATGATCTGTGCAGCACCGGTGCGTACATAGCTCTGGGCGGCGGGCCCTACCTCGTCGTGCTCAAGCTTGCGTCCGAGAAAGGCTTCGAATTCTCCAAGACTGGGCTTCACCAAGAACATCCGTGAGCGCGACATGGCCTCAGAGAGTGCGGGGCCGGAAGTATCGAGCACGAAACGCGCACCCTTTGCCGCGACGACGTCTGCAAGAACAACATAGGTATCGTCGGGCAGCCCTCGTGGCAGGCTTCCGCTCGCCACCACAAACTCTGCATCACTTCCCGCAATCGCTTCCAGGACCGGAGCAAGTTCGATCTTGGTGACCAGCGGGCCTTCGGGCACAAAACGATATTCGAGATTGGTCGACGTCTCGTGCACCGCATAGGCAACCCGCACGGGATCGTGGATCTTGAACGGACGCTCGACGATCGGCAGCGGCTTCAGCATGGCTTCGAGCAGTTCGCCCGTCTCTCCTCCGGAGAGAAACATCAACTCGCAGGTGCCTCCGAGGGTCGCAATCACGCGGGCGACATTGATCCCGCCGCCGCCCGGAAACTGTTGCTGGTTGTGGGTGCGTGTCTTGTGGGTATGGCGTACCACATCGGCATCGCTGGAGATGTCGATGGCCGGGTTAAGGGCAAGGCAAAGGATTTTTGTCATCGGAGGACCACAACAGAGGAGGGGAAAGCAGATCATGAAACATGGATGCGACAGATCTAGGACGCATGGCCGAACGACCGCAAGTTGATCGAAGGTGGCAGACGCTGAACTGACTTTGCAAGGACCCGTTCCGTCGCAGCGCAAACGGTGAACACTGAGATCGTTGCCCGGGGATTGTCTTTAGGGCGCGAGACATTACCTTCGCACCACATCACTTGAGGAAAGAACAGACCGTCCATGTATACCGGCATTGTCCAGACCGTCGCACCGATCCAGTCCGTCGTCCGCCATGACGGCTACACCACCTTTTTTATCGACTTGCCGGAACGGCTGATGGTGGACCTCCAGATTGGCGCCAGTGTCTCAGTCGAAGGCGTATGCCTTTCGGTCACCTCGATGAACGGAACGATCGTCACATTCGACGCCATGGACGCGACCCTGGAGCGCACCAACCTTGGCACTCTACAGCAGGGTGATCGCGTCAACATCGAACGGTCGGCCAAGCCGACCGATGAGAATGGCGGACACAACATCGCAGGCCATATTGCAACGACCGCTGAACTGGTGGCCTCGAAGATGGAAATGCCAGGCGCCTTCATCCGCTTCCGGGTGCCGGAGGAATGGGCGAAATACGTCTTCAAGCGCGGCTATCTGGCGGTCAATGGCGCGAGTTTGACGGTAGCGGAGGCGGAGGACGATACCTTCACCATTAACCTCATCCCGGAAACGCTGAGGCAGACGACCTTTCCGCGCTACAAGCCGGGCGACGCACTGAACATCGAAGTCGACCACCAGACCATGGTGATGGTCGATGTGGTGGAACGTACGCTCGAACGGCTGATGTCCCGCCGCACCTGACAGGCGAAGTTTCTAGTGACGGCCGTAGGGCTGTCGCCGGGGCACGTCCTTCATCAGCGCGACCAGAACCTGACGGTAATCTGCGGGTTTGGGTGCGCAGAGCTCGGGCGGAATACCGTTCTCCTCGATCTCCTTGATCGCAGACCCTGAGACGATCCGGAAAGGGATGCCGCTTCGGCGCAGCCGCTGCACGATGGGAGTAACAGCCCCATCCCTGACCTTGAAATCCAGGATCGCGCCGGAAATATGCTCGGTCTCAAGGATCTCGAGAGCATCACGAACCGTTTCGGTCGTGATGACGTTAACACCTGCCCTTGCCACTGCGTCCGCAGCGTCCATAGAAATGAACACGTCGTCTTCGACGATTAGGATCGTATCGATCGCCAAGGCCTGTACTGGTCGCATTTTCTCACTCCTTTTGCTACCACAACGCCGGCCCCCTCCGTTTGTTCAGTTTTTCTTAAATTGCTAAATAATATGGTAAACAGAGACTTAAGGTTCCATTGACGCCGCAATTGGAACCCACCTGCCCGTCCATTCATCCCGCTTTCACTCATGATGGAACATCCCGCCGAAGACCCGCGTTCATGCGGAGACAAACCCGGGAGACCAGTCATGCAGATCATTGAAACGGAAGTCATTGAGGGTAACGCATCGACCGAAGGCTTTCTTGTCGAGTTCCGAGGTGATGGCGGCGAAAAGGTTTCGGTGCACATGGCACAGACTGACAATGGCAACTTGACGCGACACAACGCTCTCCAGAAGGCGCAGGTCCTTCTGCTTCAGGCGAGCCGTTTCGGCATGACGGATGCCGAGGACGAAGATTCGGATGAGGAACCGAGCGAGGCCGTTGAAAGCCTTCGACAGGAACAGCAGGAAAAATCCGATGCACAGCACGGCGGATCCGCACTGCAGGAAGGTCTGGAAGATACCTTTCCGGCCAGCGACCCGGTTTCAGCCTCCCACACATCGACGGCTGCCGGTGACGGCAAGCACTGACTGATCTCAGCCATTGTCGGGATGAACGAGGATGCCCGCCGAACTTGCAAGCTTTGGGACAGGAACCGCGTTGGAACTGTCGGCCATCGTCGTCAGACTGTTGATCGCAATGGCCTGCGGGGCCGCCGTCGGTATTGAACGGGAGTGGCGCAGCCATGCCGCCGGTCTCAGGACCCATGTGCTCGTCTGCCTGTCTGCAGCACTCGTCGCCATCCTGACGATCGAAATCGCACATCACGATGCCTTCAACCGCGCCGAAGTTCGCCTTGATCCGATCCGTTTGATCGAGGCCGTGACCGCTGGCGTCGCATTCCTCGCAGCCGGTATGATCGTTTTCAACAAGGGCGAGGTAAAGGGCCTGACGACAGGTGCAGGTCTTTGGTTTGCAGGCTCGATTGGGTTGGCATGCGGCCTGGGTTTCTGGCAGATCGGCCTGATTGCGACCGGCTTTGCGCTGGCCGCTCTCTGGCTGTTGCGGGTGATCGAGAACCGGTTTTCTCTGAGACCGGGGCAGGAACGGGACTGAGGGGGCGCCCCTCACTCACCTCAGCAGGCTCTGCCCCCCATCGACCCAGATCGGTGTACCCGTGACATGCCGAGACGCATCGGATGCGAGGAAGGCGATGACATCGGCGACCTCTTCGATCGTTCCGGGTACACCACCCGTCAGCGGGATGTCTCCCTCAGGGAACTTGGCGGGAACTTCTGTCTGCCGCTGCTTTCGGATGTGGGTGTTATCATCGATCTCGGTCTCGATGGCCCCGGGACAGACTGCATTGATCCGAATACCGTGGCGGCCAAGTTCGAGAGCCAATTGCAGCACCATGGCGAGCTGGGCCGCCTTCGTCGCAGAATAGATAGTGGCGCCTGGCGTTGTGAACGTCCGGGTCCCGTTGATGGAAGAGATCACAACGATCGATCCGCCACGCTTCTTCATGCGTCGCACCGTGTGATGCAATGTAAGATACGTGCCGCGCAGATTGACTGCGATTGTCTCGTCGAACTCCGCGGGCTTCAGATCGTCAATGGGCGCCCACGTCCCGTTGATGCCGGCATTGGCCACCACGACGTCCAGCCGGCCCCGAAGATCGAAGAGCTGGTCGACCGCCCTCTCCATCTCGTCTTCCCGGCTCACGTCGGCGAGCAACACAACGCCATCGCCGCCCAAGGAGCGGATCAGGTCCAGCGTTTCCTCCAGCTCACTCTCTGTCCTGCCGAGAAGGCCGACGAAAGCGCCACCCTTAGCCAACCTGAGCGCCGCCCCTTGGCCGATACCCGAGCCGGCACCTGTGACAAGGGCCGTCTTGCCCTCGAATTCTGTGCCGGTCATGTGCGGTCGTCCGCATGCTCGGGCTTGCCCTTGCGTTTGGTCGACGCAAGGTCTTCAAGTTCTTTGGCGCTCATGCTCTTTGCCATGCTGCGAGAAGCACCCTTCAGATCCGACACTTTGGCGTCACCGCGTTTGGCGGCAAGCGCCGCCCCGGCTGCTTTCTGCTGCGCTTTCGATTTTGCCGGCATCCTGTCCTCCTCTGGTCTTGCTGGTTGCCATGCAAACCTGCAGGCGAGGCGAATGTTCCGAGACCGCTGGGCCGCAGGAACAAAGGCGACGCTCGGGAATTAAGCTCCGCAACTCCAGACATCAGAGGATCAAATGGACGCCAAGAGCACGCATTTTCATGTCACGCCCGGTGAGTGGCACCAACTTGGCGCGTGCTTTGACGGAGACGGGACGAACTTTGCCCTCTTTTCTGCCCACGCTTCGCGCGTCGAACTCTGCCTCTTCGATGACAGCGGCAGCGTCGAGACTGCCCGGATCGAGCTTCCCGAGTACACCAACGAAGTTTGGCATGGCTATTTGCCGGGCGTGAAACCCGGCCAGCTCTATGGTTATCGCGTCCACGGCCCCTACGAGCCGGAAAATGGCCACCGCTTCAACCCGAACAAGCTGCTGCTCGACCCTTACGCCCGCGAAATTGTCGGAGAGTTCGCGTGGTCTGAAGCGCATTTCGGCTATGACTTCGAGGCTGAGGAAAAGGATCTGTCGTTCAACGACCTCGACAGCGCACCATTCACGCCGAAGTGCCGGGTTGTGGATCCGTCCGAGAGCCGCGTCAGCAATGGCTTCGCCCGTATTCCCTGGGCCGAAACCATCGTCTACGAAACGCACGTAAAGGGCTTCACCAAGCTGAACCCGGCCATCCCTGCGGAACTGCGCGGCACCTTCGAGGGCTTGGGCCACAAGGCCGCGGTCGATTACATCAAGAGCCTCGGCATCACCTCCGTTGAACTGTTGCCGGTTCACGCCTTCCCGGATGACAGCCATCTTCTGGACAAGGGCCTGCACAATTTCTGGGGCTACAACAGCATCGGCTTCTTCTCGCCGGCCAGTCGCTATTACGGCCCCAAGGGCCTGGCAGGTTTCCGCGACATGGTCCGCTCCTTCCACGATGCCGGCATCGAGGTGATCCTCGACGTGGTTTATAACCACACCGCCGAAGGAAACGAGCTCGGCCCCACCCTTTCCTTCAAGGGGATCGATAACTTCTCCTACTACCGCACGATGCCCGACAATCACCGCTACTATATCAACGACACGGGAACCGGGAACACGGTGAACACCTCCCATCCGCGTGTTCTGCAGATGGTCATGGACAGCCTGCGCTACTGGGCAGAGGACATGCATGTCGATGGCTTCCGCTTCGACTTGGGCACGATCCTTGGCCGCGAGCCCGAAGGCTTCGACCAGCGTGGCGGCTTTTTCGATGCCGTCACCCAGGATCCCGTCCTCTCCAAGGTAAAGCTGATCGGCGAGCCCTGGGACATCGGCCCGGGCGGCTACCAGGTAGGCGGCTTTCCGCCCGGCTGGGCAGAATGGAACGACAAGTATCGCGACTCCACCCGCGAATACTGGCTGAACGCGGACAACACGTCTCAGGACTTTGCAGCCCGCCTGCTCGGTTCAGGGGACATCTATGACCAGCGTGGTCGCCGCCCGTGGGCAAGCGTCAACTTCATCACCGCCCATGACGGCTTCACGCTGAACGACGTCGTGTCCTATGACGAAAAGCACAACGACGCGAACGGCGAGGACAACAAGGACGGTCACGATCACAATCGCAGCCACAATTACGGGCACGAGGGTCCGACCGACGACCCAGAGATCAACGCGATCCGCGAACGTCAGAAGCGCAATTTTCTCGCGACGCTGTTCTTCTCTCACGGCACGCCGATGCTTCTCGCCGGCGACGAATTCGGCCGCTCGCAGATGGGCAACAACAACGGCTATTGCCAGGACAGCGAAATCTCCTGGCTGCACTGGGAGAACCTGCCGGACAGCTGCGAAGAGCTGCGGGAATTCAGCAGCCGAGTCATTGCACTGCGCAAGGCTCAACCCCTGCTTCGTCGCGCCAACTGGCGTGACGGCACCGTTATCGACTGGTACACGGTCGAAGGCGGACGTCAGGAAGCCGAGCATTGGCTGGATGGCAATCCGCTCGCTCTGAAGCTGATGCGCGAGGATCTGGACGGGCAAGAGGGTGTCTGGCCTGAAGTGCTGATGCTCTTCAATCCGGTGGCGGAGGATATCGAGTTTGTCCTGCCGACGACGGGCGGGGGCAACTGGCACCTGGAGCTATCGACCTTCGATGTCGGTCGCCAGGGTGACGTCGCCGAAGAAGGCAAGACCTTCAAGCTCGAAGGAAGGTCGCTCGCTCTCTTCCGTCGAGCCTGAGCCTGATTAATCCTGCGAGGCGCGTTGCAGGACCTCGAAATCATAAAGCTGCCCGGCCACGGAAATGCGCCGGGCAGAAATCACGACAGGGACCACGTTCCCACCCGCATCCCGGATTTCACCCCGCATGCCGGCATATCCGCCGTCGCGATCCAGCAGCATGAGACGTTCTGCTCTGGCCTCGCTCCCCGCAACGATCCCCGAGGCTACCATCTCGCTACGCTCGATTTCGTCCCAGCTCTTACCGACGAGATCGAGATAGGCCTGGTTCACCCGGATGTAGCGCGAACTCTTCAGCCCGATGCTTGAGATCGAGAAGGCAACAGGCGACAGTTCGAACAGTGCCTGGATGACCGGCCCGGATAGAGCTGTTGATTCCGCCTGCTCGATAGCCTCTTGGGAGATCACCTCCTCCGGACGACCGGGCGTCACCTCATAATCGGCCGGCAAGGCAAGTTCATCCCGCAAAATGGCAACGAAACGCCAGAGGTCGATTTCGAGGAACTGCGGCTTGTGGGTGTCGTTCACGTGCTCGAGAAGCGCTGGTAATGCCTCGATGGCGTCCGACAGACGCTGGGTCTCACGCGGGTTGCGAGCATCGGCGAGCAGCGATCTGAGTTTGCCGAGCGCGATGTCATAGAGGATCGCATAGGCACCTTGCAGCTTGGCAGCCCGTTCAGCCTCGACCTCTTCCACTGGCCGGGACCCATCTGCCACCGGCAGTTCTTCCAGAAGCGCCCAGATATTGCGCTCCTCGGGACATTCTTCCTGTTTGGCAGTGCCCTGCGGGGCATAGCGAATGAGGCTGAGGACGGTGTCGATCCCGAAAGAATTAGCGTCGGCGGGAACGAGGCCGCCAGCAGGGCTGGAGGCCATCGCAGTCAGACGCGTCGGCCCGCCATTGTCGTCGAAATAGACGGAAATCTCGGCAATATTCTCGGGAAATTCAAGCCAGGGGTGCTCGTTGCGAAACGCCGCCAAAGCAGCAACATCGAGTACTGTCAGAGCATACATGCCGCCTCCTCCACAACCGGTCGTGGTGCCATGGACACCCTCATCCTGCTCTGAAACACAGGAATCGCCGTATGTCAGCATAGATCAAAGTTCAGTGCTTCTGAACGAGTTTCTAGGATGCAGCAAGTATATGAATGTTTAAGCCGAAATCTTGCAATTTCGACAGTGACGCAAGAATGCGACAGTCCGGTGCACGAACCCCTCAATGGGCAGGGGCACCGGACTGTGTGAGGTCTCAGATCGATCAGAAGAAGGCCTGAATACCGGTCTGGGCGCGACCGAGGATCAGCGCATGCACGTCATGCGTGCCCTCATAGGTATTCACGGTTTCAAGGTTCTGCGCATGGCGCATGACGTGGTATTCGATCTGGATGCCGTTGCCGCCATGCATGTCGCGGGCCATGCGGGCGATGTCGAGTGCCTTGCCGCAGTTGTTGCGCTTGACGATCGAGATAATTTCCGGAGCGAACTGGTGTTCGTCCATCAGGCGGCCAACGCGGAGCGACGCCAGAAGACCAAGCGAGATCTCGGTCTGCATGTCGGCCAGCTTCTTTTGGAAGAGCTGCGTGCCGGCGAGCGGCTTTCCGAACTGCTTGCGATCGAGACCATACTGGCGAGCGCGATGCCAGCAATCCTCGGCCGCACCGAGAACGCCCCAGGAAATGCCATACCGGGCGCGGTTGAGGCAGCCGAACGGACCCTTGAGGCCAGAGACGTTTGGCATCAGCGCATCTTCGCCAACTTCGACGCCGTCCATGACGATTTCGCCGGTAACCGAAGCGCGCAGCGAAAGCTTGCCGCCGATCTTCGGAGCGGACAGCCCCTTCATGCCCTTTTCGAGAATGAAGCCGCGGATCTCGCCGCCATGCGCTTCCGACTTTGCCCAAACGACGAAGACATCGGCGATCGGTGCGTTGGAGATCCACATCTTCGAACCGCGCAGGCGATAGCCGCCCTCGATCTTCTCGGCGCGCGTCTTCATGCCACCCGGATCAGAGCCGGCATCCGGCTCGGTCAGGCCGAAGCAGCCGATGAGTTCACCGGAAACGAGACCCGGAAGATACTTGTCCTTCTGCTCTTCCGAGCCATAGGCATAGATCGGATAGATGACGAGCGACGACTGGACGCTCATCATCGAGCGATAGCCGGAGTCGATGCGCTCGATCTCCCGCGCCACCAGGCCGTAGGACACGTAGTTGGCGTCGGCCGCACCATACTTCTCGGGCAGCGTCACACCGAGGAGACCGGCCTTGCCCATCAGGCGGAAGAGCTCAGGCTCGACCGTTTCACCGAGATAGGCGTCCGCGACCCGCGGAGCGAGCTCGGCTTCGGCAAAGGCGGCCGCCGCATCCTGGATCATCCGCTCGTCCTCGCTGAGGATCTCGGACATCAGGAAGGGATCACTCCAGGAAAAGGGTCGCATCTCGCTCATCGGTCTCATCCATTGGTTTCGTTATGCCAGATTGCTCATGCCCAGCCGGAATTCAAGCCATGTTTACTCATGTTGCTATTAGGTCTATTCATATCACATGCTCACACATCAACGCCGTTTCCTGCCGTCCACCAGCGCGCTCGCCGCCTTCGATTCCGTCGCCAAGCTCGGCAGCTTTTCAGCTGCCGCCAACGAGCTCGCCCTGACACAAGGCGCAATCAGCCGCCAGATCGGACTTCTCGAAGACCAGCTTGGCGTCAAACTCTTCGAGCGCACCAATCGCGGCGTTGAGCTGACGGCCATCGGCCGAACCTATGCAAAAGGGATCGGGGACGCCCTGGCTACCATCCGCACGCTCTCGCTGGAAGCCATGGCGACCCGCGACGATACTCATCTGCGCCTCGCGATACTCCCCACCTTCGGCACCCGGTGGCTGATGCCACGCATCCCCGACTTCCTGTCGAAGAACCCCGCAATCATCATGGATTTCGCCACGCGCATCGGCCAGTTCGACTTCGAGGGCTCGGGGCTGGATGCCGCGATCCATATCGGCGAACCAAACTGGCCCGGCACGGATTGCCAGTTCCTCATGCATGAGATGGTGGTGCCGGTCTGCAGCCCGGCCTTCCTCGCCGCCAACCCGGTGCAGCGGCCCGAGGATCTGCTGGCCAAACCGCTCTTCGACATGGCGTCGCGCCCGCGCGCCTGGGAGCACTGGTTTGCGAGCCTCAACATCAGCGAAGGCCGGGGCGGCGGCATGCGTTTCGAGCAATTCTCCAACGTCGTCCAGGCCTGCCATGCGGGCTTGGGGATCGCGCTCGTCCCGACATTCCTGATCGAGCCGGAACTCGCAAGCGGCCAGCTGGTCCGCGCGTGGGATCATGAAGTTAAAAGTGCCAGCGCCTACTACCTCGTGCGACCGCTCTCGAAGATGGCCTACGGCCCGGCAAGCACCTTTGCCGCCTGGATCCTCGAGCAGGCAAGGAACTTCAGCGAGCGGCCTCCCGCAACCAACTGAAGAGCACCCAGAAATGACTCTCAGCCTGTGTCCTCTGCCGATTGACAAGCCCCTGTCATGAGCAAAGACTATCCCTCAAAAGCCATGATCAGGCTCGGAGGGGACTATGTTCAAGAACCGTTTTTCGGCGTTAATCACACTCGCGCTGGCTCTCGTCCCGCTCCCTCTGACCGCCTCCGCCCAGGATGTCCGCACCATCGAACGGATTGATGATGCGGACTATTTCGGATTTGATCTCAGGACCGAGAAGAACGTTTCCATCGACGAATGTGAGGCAAGCTGCATCGGAGATTCCTCCTGCCGGGCCTTCACCTACAATCCGAAGGTCAACTGGTGCTTCCTCAAGTCCGACTATGACCAGCTCAACAGCTTCCCGGGCGCAATCGCCGGCCGCATCGTCGTTCAGACGGCAGAGCAAGACATCGGCGCTCCCCCGGCCCTGCCTTTCGTTTCGGACTACCTGAAGACCGAAGCCCGCAACCAGCGTGACAATCTCGCCATTGCCCCCGAGCAGGAGGGGTTGGGACGCGACGCGCTCATCGAAACCGGTCGCGCTGCCTTTACAGGCGGCAATATCGATTTCGCGGTTGCTTCGATGAAGGGCGCGCTGTCCATCGATCCCGACGATCAGGCCCTCTGGCTGGAACTCGCCCGCATGGCAAACACCGTCACCGGCAATTATGCGATGGCCAATGAAGGGGCGATGGCATCGATCAACGGCTATCTTCTGACCCGTGGTGCCGCGACCCGCGCCAACGCGCTGGCAACGCTCGCCAAGTCACTCGAAAACAGCGAGACCTGGCGCCCGGCGCTGAGTGCCTACAAGGCAAGTCTCGAACTGGCATCGAATGCGGAAGTCCAGGCCGCCTTCGAAGACCTCCGCTCCCGCCAAGGCTTCCGCGTCGTCAACAACACGGTCGATTCCGACAGCGCTTCGCCGCGTGCCTGCGTCGAATTCTCCGAACCACTGGTCAAGCGCGGCGTCGACTATTCATCCTTCGTGACCCTCGACGGCAAGACACCGAAGGCGCTCGAAGCCAAGAACAACCAGATCTGCGTTGAAGGCCTGGAACATGGCGGGCGCTATCGCCTCGCAATCCGCGCCGGCCTCCCCTCCTCGGTCGACGAGAACCTGGAAGCCCCGGTCGAACTGGAACTCTACGTCCGCGACCGCAGCTCCACCGTGCGTTTCACCGGCGACAGCTTCGTTCTGCCTTCCTCTGCCCGTCAGGGCATTCCGCTGGTCTCGATCAACAGCGAAAGCACCAATCTCGAGCTCTATCGGATCGGCGACCGCAACATCGCTCCGCTTCTGGCATCCTCGCAGTTCCTCACCCAGATGGACGGCTATACCGCCGGCCGCGTGAAGGATGAACTGGGCGAACTCGTCTGGCAGGGCTCGGTCGAGATCGCCAACGAGCAGAACAAGGAAGTCGTAACCAGCATTCCGCTGCAGGACGCGCTGCCGACCCGCAAGCCCGGGATCTATGTCATGACCGCTGTCTCCCCGACCGGGGTCACCGAGAGCTGGGACAGCCGCGCGACGCAGTGGTTTGTCGTGTCCGACATCGGCCTTTCGACCTTTGCCGGCACTGACGGCCTGCATGTCTTCGCCCGCTCGCTCGCATCGGCAAGCCCGCTCGCCAATATCGAGCTGCAGCTGATCGCCAAGAACAACGAGATTCTCGCGACCGCCACGACCGATTCCGAGGGCCGCGCCCGCTTTGATGCCGGTCTCGTCCGTGGCGGCGCAGCCCTTGCTCCGGCCGTCATCGCAGCCCGCAGCGGTGCCGACGACAACGTCTTCCTCGACATGACCCGCGCCGGCTTCGATCTCTCTGACCGTGGCGTTACCGGTCGCCCGGCACCGGGCCCGGTCGACATCCTGGCCTGGACCGAACGCGGCATCTACCGCCCCGGCGAAACCGTGCATGCGGCAGCGCTGGCCCGCGACACCAATGCCGATGCCATTTCCGGCCTGCCGCTGACCTTCCTGTTTTCGCGAC
>JAIXSF010000193.1 GCA_027484835.1 Rhizobiaceae bacterium
CGTCGGAACCGAAGTCTTTGGAGGAAGATGACCGATGCCTGTCTACAAGGCCCCCGTAAACGACACGCTTTTCATTCTCAACGACGTCCTTGGTCTCGAGCGGTACAACAACCTGCCGGGCTTTGAAGACGCGACCCCCGACATGATCGAGGCGATCGTCGGCGAGGCGGCCAAGCTCGCCGAAGAGCAGCTTTTCCCGCTCAACCTCTCCGGCGACCAGGAAGGCTGCGTTCGCTCGGATGACGGCTCGGTCAAGACGCCAAAGGGTTTCAAGCAGGCTTATGACGCCTACTGTCAGGGCGGCTGGTTGGGCCTTGCAGTGCCTGCCGAATACGGCGGCCAGGGCCTGCCCTACACCCTGCATTCGGCTGTCGGTGAATACATGTCGTCGGCCAATATGGCGCTGATGATGTATCCGGGCCTGACCCAGGGCGCGATCGCCGCGATCCTGGAGCACGGCTCCGACGAGCAGAAGCAGAAATACCTGCCGAAGATGGTCGAGGGCATCTGGACCGGCACGATGAACCTCACCGAGCCCCATTGCGGCACCGACCTTGGTCTGCTGCGCACCAAGGCTGTTCCGAACGGTAACGGTTCCTACAAGATCTCCGGCCAGAAGATCTTCATCTCCGCCGGCGAACACGACATGTCGGACAATATCATCCACCTGGTGCTCGCCCGTATCGAAGGCGCACCTGAGGGCACCAAGGGCATCTCGCTCTTCATCGTGCCGAAGTTCATGGTCGGCGACGACGGTTCGGTTGGCAGCCGTAACACGGTTTCCTGCGGCGCCATCGAGCACAAGATGGGCATCCACGGCAACGCCACCTGCGTGATGAACTATGACGAGGCGACGGGTTACCTGATCGGTGCCGAGAACAAGGGCCTGGCAGCCATGTTCGTCATGATGAATGAGGCCCGCCTCGGCGTTGGTCTGCAGGGTTTGTCGATCTCCGAAATCGCCTATCAGAACGCCGCCAACTATGCCCGCGAGCGCATCCAGGGCCGTTCTCTCTCCGGTGTCAAGGCGCCGGAAAAGAAGGCCGATCCGATCATCGTTCACCCGGACATTCGCCGTGTGCTCTTGACCATCAAGGCCTTCAACGAAGCCGGCCGCGCCTTTACGCTCTGGACGGCGCTGAAGTCCGACATCGCGCATCGTTCGGGCGACGCTGCCGAAAAGCAGCTTGCCGACGACGTGCTCGGCCTGATGACCCCGATCCTCAAGGGTGTGCTGACCGACAAGGGCTTCGACCACGCGGTCATGGCCCAGCAGGTTTATGGCGGCCACGGCTATATCGAAGAATGGGGCATGAGCCAGTATGTCCGCGATGCCCGCATCGCGATGATCTACGAAGGCGCCAACGGCATCCAGGCGCTTGATCTGGTCGGCCGTAAGCTCGGCCTGAATGGCGGTCGCGCCGTGATGGCGCTCTTCAAGGAAATCGGTGATTTCTGCGAGGAGAACCGTTCGGACGAGAACCTATCGGCCTTCACCAAGAGCCTCAAGAAGGGTCTGAACGATCTGCAGGCCTCGACGATGTGGTTCATGCAGAACGCCATGGCCAAGCCCGACAATGCCGGTGCCGGTTCGACCGACTACATGCACCTCTTCGGCCTCGTCGTGCTCGGCTACATGTGGGCGAAGATGGCCAAGGCCGCCAACGACAACCTGGCTGCAGGCTCTGGCGATGCCGACTACTACAAGAACAAGCTGATGACCGGCCGCTTCTACATGGAAAAGGTCATGCCGGAGACGGCGCTGCGCAAGGCTCGCATCGAAACCGGCGCCGACAGCCTGATGGAAATGGCCGCCGAAGCGTTTTGATCTTCCCCTTCTCCCCAGCGGGGAGAAGGTGGCCCGTTAGGGCCGGATGAGGGGGCGCTTGCGCAATCGGCCCCCTCATCGCCTCGCATTCGCTCGGCACTTCTCCCCGCTGGGGAGAAGAGGGAAAAAATTCCGGCGCCCCGCGCGCCCAAGGGAGAGAGACGATGACTGAAGTCTTCATTTACGACCACGTGCGCACGCCCCGCGGGCGCGGCAAGAAGGACGGATCGCTGCACGAAGTGCCGACGCCGCGCCTGGCCGCCAAGACGCTGGAAGCGCTGCGCGACCGCAACGGCCTGGACACCTCGACCGTCGATGACATCATCTTCGGCTGCGTCGACCCGGTCATGGAAGCCGGCGCCGTGATCCCGAAGGCCGCCGCCTTCGAGGCCGGTTATGACTTCGCCGCCCCCGGCATCCAGATCTCGCGCTTCTGCGCCTCGGGCCTCGACGCGATCAACCTCGCCGCCGGCAAGGTCAAGGCGGGCTCGGATGACATCGTCATTGCCGGTGGCGTTGAAAGCATGTCCCGCGTCGGCATGGGCATGTCGGGCGGCGCCTGGTACATGGACCCCTCGGTGAACTTCCCCGGCTATTTCATGCCGCAGGGCGTCTCGGCCGACCTGATCGCCACCAAGTATGGCTTCACCCGGGACGACGTCGATGCCTATGCCGTCGAGAGCCAGAAGCGCTCCGCCGCCTCCTGGGCTGCCGGCAACTTTGCCAAGTCTGTTATCCCGGTAAAGGACGGCAACGGTC
>JAIXSF010000495.1 GCA_027484835.1 Rhizobiaceae bacterium
CAAGGCCATGGGCGAGGCTTTCAAGCAGACGGTGCCGAAGGAGCGCGACTACCTCGACGTTCTCGGCGTGCTCTATTCTCTGATGCGCGACCTTCGCACCAAGTCGCGCAACGAGATCGAAGCCCACATCGACAATCCGGAAGAATCCTCGATCTTCACGGCAGCGCCGAACCTGCTGAAGAACAAGGAACTGACCGCCTTCATCTGTGACTATGTCCGCCTGATCATCATCGGCAATGCCCGAAGCCATGAGATCGAAGCGCTGATGGATGAGGAAATCGAGACCATCCACTACGACAAGATGAAGCCTTACCACGCCATGACCGCCATGGGTGACAGCTTCCCGGCGATCGGTATCGTCGCGGCGGTTCTCGGGGTTATCAAGGCGATGAGCAAGATCAACGAGTCGCCGGAGGTTCTCGGCGGCCTGATCGGCGCCGCGCTCGTCGGCACCATGCTCGGCATCTTCCTCTCCTACTGCCTCTGCAACCCGATCATCGCCCAGATCAAGATGGTTCGGACCAAGCAGCATCGCCTCTACATCATCGTGAAGCAGACGCTGCTTGCCTACATGAACGGCTCGGTCCCGCAGGTGGCACTGGAATACGGCCGCAAGACCATCTCTTCCTACGAGCGTCCGTCCATCGACGCCGTCGAGCAGGAAATGATGAACCCGGGCGGCGGCGGTGAAAGCAAGGCGGCTTGATCATGACGGACACCAGCATCACTGAAAAAGCTCCGGGGATGGACCGCGCCCTCCTCGCGAAACTGACCGGAGGCCTTGGCGACAGCAAGACGCTGCAAAGGCTGTGCGCTGACTTCGGCCAGCTCTATGTTGAGTTCCTGCCCGATGTCTTTCACAGCGAGACCGGGCTCACCATGCAGGTCCATTACAACGGCCACGAAAGCGGCCTGATGACGGACCTGATCGCGGACCTGGGCGACAACGTCTCCTTCGCCGACGGCCAGCTGCGCAACTGGTCGCCCAACTTCGTGCTGGCCTGCGGCAATGGCTTCGTCATCACGCTGATGGAGAACCTGCTCGGCGCCCTGCCCGAGACGATCCAGGAACCCATCGAACGCCCGCTGTCGCAGATCGAACTCGATCTCGCCATCATGGTGTTCGACAAGATCGCCAATGTCCTGCGTTCAGGCGTCAATGCACCGGGCGGCTTCGAACCGTTGCTCGAAAAGGCCCATAACGCCGAAGACCGGCCGAAGCCGGACGAAGACCACGTCGACGAGTATGCGGTCACAGTCAAGCTTGCCATTACGCTTGGGACGGTGACCTCGGAATTCTACCTGATCATTCCGCAGAAGGCTCTGCTGAAGACCGTTGTCACGATGCCGAAGTCGAAAAGCCAGATCGGCAAGGCGAAGAAGGAATGGCAGGAGCAGATCGCCGAACAGGTCCGCCGCTCCCAGGTCACGCTCGAGGCGAGGATCCGGTTGGATTCCCTGACGCTCGCCACCGTTTCGCGTCTGATTGCCGGTGATGTCATTCCATTCCGCGACAAGGGTGACGTGATGGTCGACGTCAGCGCCAACGGCAAGAACCTCTACCGCTGCGAGTTTGGCCGGGCCGGCGACCGGTACACGGTTCGCGTCAAGGACAATGTGAGCAGTGAAGATGAAATTCTAAAACATTTGATGAGCTAGGAATTTACCGCGGTTTTGACCACGGCAGCTTGAGGCAAGTTTCAAGAGGAATAATGAATCCATGGCAACGAAGAAGACACCACCGAAGGATGACGACGCGCTGGCGATGCCAGGCGCGAGCGACATGGATTTCGACCAGGCGGTCGATGACCTTCGCGGCGTTCTGAAGGCCGATGCGGAAGGCGGACTGGGCGATTTTGGCTCGGACCTCGGTCTCAAGGACGACCCGCTCGCAGCGTTCGAGTCGGATTTCGGCGGCGGTGCTGCAGCTGCGCCGAGCGACGACTTTGGTCTCGGTGATTTCGGCGGCTCGTCCGACCTGGGTGGGGCCAGTGACTTCGGCGGCTCCAGCGATTTCGGCGGCTCGAGCGATTTCGGAAGCGATAGCGGGTTTGGCGGATCCTCCGGCAGCCAGCAGGAGCCTGGTAGCGGTCTGAGTGCCAACCTCGATCTGATCATGGACATTCCGATCGAAGTCCAGATCGTGCTGGGTTCGAGCAAGATGCAGGTTTCAGGGCTGATGAATCTCGAGGAAGGCGCCATTATCGCGCTGGACAAGAAGATCGGCGAGCCCGTCGAGATCATGGTGAACGGCCGTCGCATCGCGCGCGGCGAGATCACTGTCCTCGAAAATGACGATACGCGATTTGGTGTCAAACTGATTGAAGTGATGGCGACCAAGACATCCTGACCCATGATGGGCCAGAGAGGATAAGACCATGATGGACTTTGACGATTTTGGCGGACCTTTAACCGGAAAACCGCTTTCCCAGGCCGATAAGGCAGCCGCCGTGCTGCTGGCCATGGGAAAGGGTGTCGCCGGAAAGCTGCTCAAGTATTTTACCCAGGCGGAATTGCAGACGATCATCGCTTCCGCTCAGACGCTCCGTACCATTCCGCCGGATGAACTGACCGAACTCGTCAACGAGTTCGAGGACCTGTTCACCGAAGGTGCGGGCCTCATGGATAACGCCAAAGCCATCGAAAGCATTCTCGAAGAGGGGCTGACGCCCGAGGAAGTCGACGGACTTCTCGGGCGCCGCACCGCGTTCCAGGCATACGAAGCATCGATCTGGGACCGCCTGCAGGATGCCGACCCGGACTTCATCGCGCGGTTCCTGATGCGCGAGCATCCCCAGACGGTTGCCTATATCCTCTCGATGCTGCCATCCTCGTTCGGTGCCAAGGTGCTCTTGAAGCTGCCCGAAAGCCGGCGCGCCGACATCATGAACCGTACGGTCAATCTGAAGAATGTCAGCCCGAAGGCCGCACAGATCATCGAAAACCGGGTCCACGACCTGATCGCGGAGATTGAAGCCGAGAAGAACTCGACCGGTTCGGCCAAGGTCGCAGAACTGATGAACGAACTGGAAAAGACCGAAGTCGATACGTTGCTGACCTCGCTGGAATCGATCAGCAAGGAATCGGTCAACAAGGTTCGGCCGAAGATCTTCCTGTTCGAAGATCTTCTCGTCATGCCGCAGCGCAGCCGCGTCCTGCTGCTCAACGATATCTCCGGCGAAATCCTCACCATGGCGCTTCGCGGTGCCAGTGCCGAGATCAAGGAATGCGTGCTGGCCTCGATCAGCCCGCGCTCGCGCCGCATGATCGAATCGGATCTGCAGGCGGGCACTGCCGGCATCAATCCGCGCGAGATCGCGATTGCCCGTCGCGCCGTCGCCCAGGAAGCCATCCGTCTCGCCAATGCCGGCCAGATCCAGCTCAAGGATACCGAAGGCGGCGACACGCAGGCGGCCTGATCCTTCGCCTCTGTTGAAAACCAGCAGCTTTCAGCCACCCGCCGATTGAACCCCAATCGGCGGGTGTTTACGTTCGTCGGGCCGGGATCATTCCGGCAAGCCGTCGGTGCGCGATACCGGCTGCTACATCAGGCAGGGCGTCGATCCCGCCCGGTGCAAGCCTGCAAGGATGGCAGCGGTCATGGCCGAAGACGACGACGAAGACAGCAAAACAGAAGACCCGACCGAGAAAAAGCTGAGGGACGCCCTCGAAAAGGGCAACGTGCCGACCTCGCGCGAGGCGCCGCTGTTTGCGACCGCGCTCGGCTTCTACATGTATGCCGTGTTTTTTCTGCCGGATGCGATCGTACGTCTGGGGCAATCCCTGAAGGACATCTTCGAACGTCCCGACCAGTGGTATCTCGGAACAGCCGTGGATGTGGTCTCGCTCTTCACCCATCTGGCCTGGGAAATCGGTGCCTTCGTCGCCCCGATGATGATCATCGTCATCCTGCTTGGCGTGAGCGCAAATGTTGCCCAGCACATGCCCTACTTCGTGCTCGACCGAATCAGACCGCAGCTCAACCGGATTTCGCTGTTTGCCGGCTGGAAGCGGATCTTCAGCACCCAGGGTCTGGTCGAATTCGGCAAGTCGATCTTCAAGATCGTGGTGATCTCGGTGATCATGGTTTTTGCCCTGCGCAGCGACTATTTCGCCGTCATCGACACGATGTTTTCCGATCCGCAGGTCATCTTCGTCAAGTTCTCCGAAATCCTGAACAAGATGATGATCATCATCGTGTTGTCGACGGCGCTTCTGGCCGCCGTCGATGTGTTCTGGACCCGCTATCACTGGTACGAACAGCTGCGGATGACCAAGCAGGAGGTCAAGGAAGAGTATCGCCAGGCGCAGGGTGACCCGATCGTCAAGGCCCGCCAGCGCTCGATCGCCCGCGACCGCGCCCGAAAACGCATGATTGCGAGCGTGCCGCGCGCAACCCTCGTGATCACCAATCCGACCCATTATGCCGTCGCGCTGCGCTATGTTCGCGAGGAAAACGAAGCGCCTATGGTGATTGCAAAGGGGCAGGACCTGGTTGCGCTCAAGATCCGCGAGATCGCCCAGGAGAACAATATCCCCATTTTTGAGGATCCACCGCTTGCGCGCTCCATGTTTGCGCAAGTCTCGGTGGATAGCGTCATCCCGTCAATATTTTACAAGGCAGTCGCAGAACTCGTTCATCGGGTCTATGCGTCGAAAGCCCCCAAAAGACGGATACGCTAGCCACGATGAAGAAGTGCTCCTATACGAATCAGCGTGAACGCATCGTGGCAGAGGCGATCAGCCCGGTCGCGAGCGAACTGCGCCTTCTGGATGCTGCCGACCTTATTTCACTTTTACGTTTTGAGCTTTACGGCAATCTTTCGGACCTCGTTTCGTCCGCAGCCGAACTGTATTTCCACCCGGGTACCGTGGTTTTCGGTGCAGGTGGAGACTATCGCCTCGAATGGGGCGGTCCGCCGGAGATCGTGCTGGATCTGGAGATCAAGCCGCGTGGTATCACCATCTATTCGCAGCTGACGCTGACCAACGACACGGCCGGGCTCGATATCAAGCATATCGCGTTCCACGACACGTCGGGCGACCCCGACACGAACACGCGCATGCTGGAAGAGCGCCTCAAGGAAGCGCGCTTCGTCAAGGGACAGGCATCCCCACTCTACGGATGAGGTTTGTCAGGTGATATAGCCAAGGCGAATTGCCTTGGCGATCGCCTGGATACGGTTGACCGAGTCGAGCTTGATCGTGGCCGAGCCGAGATAGGCGTTGACGGTGTGAACCGACAGACCGAGACGCTCGGCAATTTCTTCACTGATCCGCCCATCCCCCGCAAGCTGCAGGCAGGCGATCTCACGTTCGCTCAAGGTCTCGGACGGCGTGGCACGCCGCTCGTCGAGCGACAGAATGTCCGTCATGACCTTGTAGCAACGGCTATGGACGGCGAGGATCAGCTCCCCTGGCAGATCGGCGCCGCCGATCGTCGGAAACACCACATAGCCATTCCCGACAGCCCCCAGGCGGATGGGGAAAGCAATGCCCGAATACGGAAGCAAACGCTGCTCCAGCTGGATCGCGAACGGGGTGAAATCGGACGCATCCAGGAAGCTCGTCTTTTCCTCGGCGCTCCAGAGCACCGGCAGGGTCGACGTTTCGATGTGGGAGAGCAAGGTGTCTCCGTATGCACCGATGAAGGCTTCACGGCCACTGCTGAGGCCGCTGCTCCAGTTCTCGAATTCCGGACCGAGCCGACGCTTGTGCGGCAGGCTGGCGCCGCCCACCCGAAAGGCGGCGAAGCCCCGGGCGTTCAGCGAGCGCTGAAGGGAGACGAGTTTCGGAAAGATATCCGAACGGGACGTTACAGGCCGCTGGCCGGACCAAGCCGCATCTTCAAGGATGGCTCCGCCTGGTCGGATGTTGGTGGCCATTCGTGCTCCCTCAAACGAGATTGTTGCGGACCGCATAGGCGATCGCTTCCGAGCGGGTCTTGGTCGCAGTCTTGCGCATGACGCTCGTGATGTAGTTGTTGATCGTGTTGCGCGAGATACCGAGGATGGTCGCGATTTCGTCGCTCGTCTTGCCCTCGGCGATCCAGAACAGGCATTCAAGCTCGCGATCGGTCAGATCGAAATCGCGATCGCTCTTGTGGCCCTTGTTGACGGAGAGGCTCAAGGCGTAGCCGGCAAGCAGACCGACTTCGCGCAGCCGTTCCGGCGACAGCACATAGTCTTGCGAAAAGAGCAGCATCAGCGCGAGGCGCGTGCGGCCGACGTTGATGGTCACCGTGCAGTACTGGCGACTGGTGCCAACAGGCACATGGGCATCATCCGGAAGGATCGCATATTTCGGCTGCAGGACCGAAAGGCACTTCTCCAGTTCGGTCGACTGAGAATAGCTCGCAGAGAGCTCGCTCTCCAGGCGCCGAACCAGATCGAACGGCCAGTCTGCCGCCACGACGAAGTCGAGGCCTTCTTCCTGCACCAGGTCGTAGCGCGCCAGCAAGTGATGGGATGCGCCGACATACTCACACAGAACCCGCAGGCAATGTCCCATATCGCCCGACAGAGCCGGAGTCGCCAACTTCCGGATCAACACGTCTTTCGACGAAGAGCCGTTTTGCGAAGGTTCAGCAGAAGCGCTTGTCCGCGTCCGCCCCTCCTGGCCCTCCGTTGTCAGGTCGGCATCCATTCAATGTGCCCCTTTGAAGTGACAGCCTTGCAGCATCGCAATCTTAGCCGCGAGAATCGCACCCGACTCACACAGCTCCCCGATCCCGATTACCGAATCATGTTCACATTAAAATATAAAGTGGCAAAGGTCACAGCCGTTCGCGGTATTCCGAGACGATCGGAAGAATGACGGCCAGCGGCAGATGGTGCAATCCCGTATGCCGATGGGACTACAATGCAAAACCGCGCCCGGAGGGCGCGGTTGGTGATGACTTCTTCTTGTCTATCAGGCGGCGTTGTCCACAGCCCATTTGCGCAGGATCTTGGCGGCGCGCTCTTCCGAGATTTCCACCATGCGCGACAGGCGCCGCTCCGGCCCTTCCTTGACCCGGCGGTTGAAGCCGCCATTCGGGTCGTCGTCCATGGTGAGCAGGTCGTCGGTCGAGTCGAAGCCGAAGTCCGAACCGAAGCCGTCCATGAGGCCGCCAGCCGCCCCGCCACCAATCGCGGGCGAGAAGTCTGGCAGTTCGAGGCCGGCCGCCTGCTCGCCGATGCCACCGGCAAGGGCCGTGTCTCCAACGCCACCGCCTGCGGTGCGGATCATCGGGCGGATACCCATCCAGACGATCAGGAAAGCGACGGCGACGAAGGCGAGCGAATTGATGATGCCACCGATGTTGCGGCTCAGGATTTCCATAAAGCCCGGACCGGTCGCAGATTCTTCCAGCAGCTGGTTTTCGAGGAAGTCCATGGCCGTCAGGGTGACCACGTCGCCGCGGTTGGTATCGAGACCAGCCGCCGAGGTGACGATCTTCTGCATCTCGGCGAGATAGGCGTCGATCTTCGCCTGGTCGACCGGTTCGCCGACCATCTTGGCGATGCGGCCACGATTGACGACAACGGCAACCGAAAGCTTTTCGACGGTGAAGCTGTTCTTCACCGTGGCGACCGTCTTGCTGTTGATCTCGTAGTTGGTCTGCTCTTCCTTCTTGTCCTGCTCGTCGGACGATTCCGGACCGGCGCCGCCCGCGTCAGGGGCTGCCTGGGGAATGTTCTGCTCGACGGTTGCGGCCGTATCGGACTGCCGCTGCAGCGACTTCTGCTGTTCCTTGGTCACACGGACAGAGCGTTCGACGCGCGATTCCGGATCGTAGATGGTTTCCTGGATCTGCTGGCTGTCGGTGTTGATCTGGGCGGTGACGCTGGAGCGGAAGTTGTCCATGCCGAGGAAGGGGGCCAGCGCCTTGTCGATGTTGGTTTCGATCTCGCGCTGGACGGACTGGACAACACCAAGCGAACGGGTCGCTTCACCGCCGGTCTCGTCACCTGCGGCGAGCAGCTGGCCGGTGGAATCGAGAATGGTCACGTCTTCGACGTCGAGACCCGGAACGGAGGATGCGACCAACTGACGAATGGATGCGGCGGCCTTGCGGCCGGCATCCGACGAGGCGCGGATCATGACGGATGCGGTCGGCTTCTGTTCGCCACGGCGGAAATTGCCGATGTCGGGCATGACGATGTGGACGCGGGCAGCCGCGACGCCGGCGATCTGCTGGATGGTGCGTGCGACTTCACCCTCCAGCGCGCGGACGCGGGTCACTTCCTGCATGAACGAAGTCAGGCCGAGCGAGCCTACATTGTCGAACAGCTCGTAGCCGGCATTGGCGCTGTTGGGCAGGCCACGCTCGGCGAGCAGGAGACGAGCCTTGCCAGTCATGCCTGCGCGCACGGATACGCTCTGGCCATCTGCACCGGTTTCGAAATCAATGCCGGATTCCGCCAAAGCGATGCTGATCTGGTTCAAATCGACGGGTTCGAGGCCAACGTAGAGGGTTTCGTAGGAGGGTTTGTTTACGTAGAGGGCGCCTGCAATGATGATAGCGAACGAGACAATGGCAACGCCTGCCATGGCCAGAAGCTTCGCCTGGCCTAACGCTGCGAAATTTTTTGGGATCTGAAGTAATTGATTTAACAGACTCATTCTGTCTCGCACCATCTAAAAGAAGGGTCTGGGCGTTTTTGCCCTTGGCGCGACAATAGAAATCGAAACTTGTGCGAACGTTTCGCGGTCGGGAAAGCCGAATTCATTTCGGCTGTTTAACCCCGGCAATCTGCGTGATTTCCGCCCCGAAAGACGGTCAGAAGAAGTCGAAGTCGCCTGCCGCCTTGACCAGCGGCTGGGAATGGCCGTGACGCAGACCGGCGCCCAGGGCCTTCTGCATGTCGGCAAGCTTGACGAGGCTAAGCGCCGTCGTCATGTCGATCATCCAATCGGATGGAATGGTGGCGGTGATCGTATCGACGAATTCCGCCAGACCACGGGCCTTCTGCACAGCCAGATCGATGCCCTGCAACACCTTCAGGCTGTCCGGGTTCTCAAGCACCTTCGATCCACCGAGTTCGAGAAGGTGAGGTTCCACGCGTTCGATCAGATAAGCCACATCGTGCAGCTCGCTGACGATACGCATGAGGATTTCCGGGAGTTCTTCCCGGGTATCCTGGTTTCCCACCAAAAGTTCGTTTTGCATCCGATGTCCAGTACTAGAAAAACTCGATTGACGTTTCCACCGGCTTGGAAACAGGAACCGGACGCTGCTCCAGCGCCACCGTCTTCTGCGTTTCTGCGCCCGTGAGCGGATACTGCCTTGCCCGGCCGCTAACCGGCCAGAATTCAAGTTTGCGACCGTGTTCTCCGCCCGTAGAGGACCCGACCACCTTGATGCCTTCGTCTCGCAGGAAATGCTGAGCGAAAGCCGCATTCTGTTCGCCGACATTCGAGAATGTTGCGATCGTCTTAGCGCCCCCAAAGATCTTTGCTTCGAGGCGGTCCCTGCGGGCGCCCTGCTTCAGAAGACCGTTGATCAGGAGTTCCATCAGATGGACCCCGTAGCGAGTGGCGTCGCCACCCCCTGCACCCGGAACTGCAGATCCCGGCAGGAGGAAGTGGTTCATGCCACCCACTCCTGCGATCGGATCCCGAATACAGGCAGCAACACACGAACCGAGGATGGTCGACAGGACCACGTTCGGGTCCTTGCTGACCTTCCACTCCCCCTGAATGATGTGGACGCGTTTTGCTGCACCGTCCTCAGTCATTTTAACGCTCCGAATACGGCCTCGATGGCTGCCTTCATCTTTTCGATGGTGAAGGGCTTGGCGAGAACGTTGTTCGCGCCCAGCTGTGCCGCCTTCTGGACAAGCGCGCGGTCGCCCTGCGCCGTCAGAATGATGAAGGCCGCCTTCTTCGTGTTCGGGTTGGTGCGCACAGCCTGCAGAAGACCCAATCCGTCCATCTTCGGCATGTTGAAGTCCGAGATGACCAGATGGTGCGGCTGCTGCTCCATGATCTTCATGCCCTGCTCACCGTCGCCGGCGGCAGTGATCTGCTTGAAGCCAAGCTGGGTCAGCGCGTCGCTGAGAAGCAGGCGACTTGTGACCTGATCGTCGACGATCAGAACTTTGATTTTTTCGGCTAGGGACATTATTCAATACCTTCTTTTCGGGCAGCAGTGAGTTTCAGGATTTCCTCCCCAATGGAGGCGAGCGGGAGTTGATGCTCGACAGCGCCCAGCTCATGGGCGACGCGTGGCATCCCGTAGACCACACAGGTCTTTTCATTCTGGCCAATGGTGCGAGCACCGGCATGACGCATCTTCAGCAGGCCGGAGGCGCCGTCGCGCCCCATGCCCGTCAAGATAACCCCGACCGCGTTGCGACCGGCGAGTTCCGCGACCGAATCGAACAACACATCGACCGATGGGCGGTGACCGTTGACCGGCGGGCGCTCGACGAGACGGCAGCAGGGCGCGGATGCATTGGACACCTGCAGGTGTCGCTCGCCACCGGGCGCCAGATAGATCTTGCCGATCTCGAGCCTTGCACCATCCGTGGCCTCCTCCACCACAGGGGCGCAAAGCCGGTTGAGACGTTCGGCAAAACTCTTGGTGAAGGTCGGCGGCATGTGCTGCGTGATCACCGTCGGCGGGCAATTGCGCGGGAATTTCTGCAGGACCGCAATCAGTGCCTCGACCCCACCGGTCGACGATCCGATAGCAACGATCTTGCGGCCAACCCGGAAGTCAGCGGCTGGGGCAGCGGCAACCGGCTGGATCTGCGGCGCTGCATGGTGGCGATGCTGGGAGCGTGCTGCAGCCTTCACCTTTTCGGCCAGCTCGCCGAAGGGACGGGCATCACCCGGCTGCGGCTTGGCAACGCAGTCGAAGGCTCCGATTTCCAGAGCTGCGAGCGTCGCTTCGGCGCCACGATGGGTCATGGTGGAGACCATGATCACCGGCATCGGCCGAAGCTTCATGATCTTTTCCAGGAACTCCAGGCCGTTCATGTTCGGCATCTCGATGTCGAGTGTGACGACATCGGGATTGAGCTGCTTGATCGCCGCGCGGGCTTCCATGGCATCGCCGGCCTGGCCGATGACGCTGACATCAGGATCCTGGCTGAGGACGGCAGTGATCAGGCCACGCATGGTGGGGCTGTCGTCCACGACAAGAACGCGTGCAGGTGCTGCCATTATTTGCGCCCTCCGTTCTTGCCCATGTAGCGATAGGTGGTGATTCCGATGTTGTCGAAGTCGTTCTTCGAGTCACCGGACACACGCTCGGAGTGGCCGATATAAAGATGGCCGCCGACTGGAAGCAGATCGGCAAAACGCGTCCAAATGCGCATCTGGGTCGGCTCGTCGAAGTAGATCACGACGTTGCGGCAGAAGATCACGTCGAACTTGCCCTTGAACGGCCACTGCGCCATCAGGTTGAGTTCGTTGTAAGTGATCAGGCGCTTCAGGCGATCATCGACCTGGAACTTGCGGCGACCGTTGAGATCGACTTCTTTGAACCACTGCTTGCGCATCGCGGGCGAGACCGTTTCAAGGGCCTGCTCGTCATAGGCACCCTGTCGGGCGATCGCCAGGATCTTCGGATCGATGTCGGTCGCGAGGATCTTGAAGTCATAGTCGAGGACGTTTGGAAACGCCTGGAAAACGGTAAGCGCGATCGAATAGGGCTCCTGGCCGTCGGAACTTGCGGCCGACCAGATGCGCACGCGACCGCCAGACTTTGCCCGCTGGATCAGGCCCGGAAGAACCTCGTCGCGCAGATGCTCGAAGTGGTGGTTCTCACGGAAGAAACGCGTGAAGTTCGTCGTCAGGTGCGACAGCATTTCGCGACGCTCGGGCGCGCCTTCCGGCGATGCGACGAGCTGGCAGTAGGCGCGGAAGCCGGACAGACCGAGATTGCGGATGTGCTTCGACAGACGCGAGTAGACGAGCGAGGCCTTGCTGTCGTTCAGCGCGATCCCCGCATCGGAGTAGATCATGGCAGCAATCTCGTTCAGATCCCGTCGGGTCAGCGGATATTCGCCGCTGGCCAGGACTTCATCGTCCGATTGACGGGATGTACTCATTGCAAAGGTCATGCAGCCTCGCTTTCGGCGGCTTCGTTAAAGAGAGCACCTAGCTCGATCAGGCAGATCATCCGCTTGTCGATTGCGAGAATGCCACGGGCATATTGTCGTTCGAGTTCGGAGGACAGCTCCGGGGTCGGCTGAATGTTGTCGTCGGTCACCGAGAGGATGTCCGATACGGCATCCACCAGAAGCCCGACGACACGAGACTTGACCTGAGCCACGATG
This sequence comes from Rhizobiaceae bacterium, assembly GCA_027484835.1. Classification (GTDB taxonomy): domain Bacteria; phylum Pseudomonadota; class Alphaproteobacteria; order Rhizobiales; family Rhizobiaceae; genus Allorhizobium. The sequence goes on from JAIXSF010000495.1 coordinate 12,273, forward strand.
ATCACGTGGCGGACAGTCGGGTTGGCGGGCTTCATGCCCAGACGCAGGGACAGATCCATGATCGGCAGAACGGCACCACGCAGATTGATGACGCCCAAGACGTAGTGCGGCGAATGCGGCAGCGGTGTCGCCGGGGTCCATCCCCGGATCTCGCGCACCGACATGATGTTCACGCAGAACTCCTGATCGCCAATACGAAAGGCGATGAGCTCACGGCTCCCTTGCATCAAGTTTTTGACCGCATACGACATACTATTACCCTGCGACGGCTAACGACATTTCCTGTTTGAGTGACTGACCACGCGACGCGGCGACGACGGCATCCACGTCGAGGATGAGCGCGACGCGGCCATCACCGAGGATGGTTGCGGCCGCGATGCCCGGCACGTGGGTGTAGTTGGCTTCAAGCGACTTGATGACGACCTGGCGCTGGCCCTGGATGGCATCGACCATCAGTGCACGCTGGCCTCCGCCTTCGGATTCCACCAGAAGGGCGACGCCTTCCACGGGGTTTGCCTGACTGCCGCGGAAGTTCAGGATCCGGCCGACATCCACCAGAGGGCAGAAGGAGTTGCGGATCGAGATCAGGCGCTGGTTGGCACCGAAAGAGTGGATGTTCTGCGCTTCCGGCTGCAGGGTTTCGACGATCGCCGTCAGCGGGACGACCAGGGTCTGGCCGGCCACCGTGACAACCATGCCGTCGAGAACGGCGAGTGTCAGCGGCAAGCTCATCGTGAAGGTCGAACCGAGGCCCGGACGCGAGGTGATCGAAATACGGCCACCGAGCGCCTGGATCGACCGCTTGACCACGTCCATGCCGACGCCGCGGCCGGAGATGTCCGAGATCTTGTCGGCGGTCGAGAAGCCCGGCGCAAAGATCAGGTTGTCGATTTCTTCGTCGGTCAGGTTGGCGTCGGCCGCGATCAGCTCGTTGTCGATGGCCTTCTGACGGACACGCTCGCGGTTGATACCGGCACCGTCGTCGACCAGTTCGATGACGATACGGCCCGAGCGATGCTTTGCCGTCAGCTTGATCGTACCCTCCGGCTCCTTGCCAGCGGCAGCGCGCTTTTCGGGGCTTTCGATGCCGTGGTCGACGGCATTTCGGATCATGTGGGTCAGCGGCTCGGCGAGCTTGTCGATGACCGTCTTGTCGACTTCGGTGTTTTCACCTTCCGTGAC
>JAIXSF010000291.1 GCA_027484835.1 Rhizobiaceae bacterium
ATCCCGACCCGCTACGGGACGGTGCATGTGACCGCAGAAAAGTTCGACGGCTAGTTTCAGCGGGCGAGCCCCGCATCAGGGGATTTCATGAAGACCAAGGCAACGCTCATCGGGTTCACCGCGATCCTGATGTGGTCCTTCCTCGCGCTCATGACGGCGGCCTCCGGCACCATGCCGCCCTTCCAGCTCTCCGCCATTACATTCGCGATCGGCAGCCTGCCCGGCATCTTCATGTTCATCGCCCGGCCCGAGCGGCTGAAGGAACTGCGCCAGCCACCGAAGGTCTGGCTTGCCGGCGTCGGTGGCCTCTTCGGCTATCACTTTCTCTATTTCACGGCTCTCCGGAATGCACCGGCCGTCGAGGCTGGCCTCATCGCCTATCTCTGGCCGCTCCTCATCGTCGTGGGCTCGGCGCTGCTGCCGGGGGAGAAACTGCGCTGGCACCACATCGTTGGTGCGCTTTGCGGCCTCGCGGGCACCGCGCTGATCGTCGGCAAGAACGGTTTTGCCTTCGATCCGGCCTATAGCCTCGGCTATTTCACCGCTTTCCTCTGCGCCTTCACCTGGGCGGCCTATTCGCTGGTCAGCCGCAAGTTCGAGAAGGTCTCGACCGATGTGGTGACCGGTTTCTGCCTGGCGACCTCGATCCTGTCTCTGCTGTGCCACCTGGCGCTCGAAACCACCGTCTGGCCGGAGACCACCTCGCAATGGGCAGCCGTGATCGGGCTCGGACTGCTGCCCGTGGGGCTTGCCTTTTATGTCTGGGACTACGGCGTGAAGAACGGCGACATCCAGATCCTCGGGGCCTCCAGCTATGCCGCGCCGCTTCTTTCGACCTTAATCCTGATCATTTTTGGGTTTGGCGATATTAGCGTCAGAATTGGACTGTCCTGCTTGCTCATCACCGGTGGCGCTGTGCTCGCCGCACGCGATATGGTCTTCCGAAACAAGGAACGGGCGAGCTGACGGGAGATTGAATGGCGACGGCGACCGGCATCCTCTGTCTTTCGGTCGCGCTCGGTACCGGCTATCTCTGGATCCTGCCGCAGGACAAGACCGTCGTCCGCGCCGTATGGAAGACGCTGCCGGTCCTGCTGCTTGCGCTCTACGCTTTTCTCATCGGCGCCCATCCGTTGCTGGTTGTGGCCCTGGCCCTCGGGGCACTTGGCGACTGGTCGTTGGCCTTCGAGGGGGACCGCGCCTTTATCGGCGGTGTTGCATCTTTCCTGTCCGCACATGTCGCCTATGTCGCGCTGCTCGCCACCACCTCTGATCCGGCCATCGCCCTTGGCGAGCCATGGCGTGTCGTTGCCGGTGCGCTTGTCGCGCTGCTCACACCGGGCGTGCTTGCCCGCATCTGGAGGCCCGCCGGACAGCTGGCGCTGCCGATCGGTGTTTACGTGCTCCTGTTCATGGTGCTCGTCTGGCTGACGCTCGGTCTTGCCGATCCGTTCGTCTTTGTCGGCGCGGCCCTGTTCATCGTCTCGGATATCGTCCTGACGATCCGGAAATACTGGACCGGACCCGGCCATCCGATCGATGGCGCAGCTGCCTATTTCGTTTGGGTCACCTATTTCGCCGCCCAGGTCATCCTGACGCTGACGCTCTCCGAGGCCTGAGCCGCCGGCTTTACCGGCCCGGTGCCCAGCCTGGCTCTGCCATTTCGAAGGCCGAGAAGTCGAAGCCTGGTGCCACCGTGCAGCCAACGAGGGTGAAATCGCCGAGGCTTTCGGCTGCCTGCCACTCGTCTGCGTCGATGATGGCCTGAGGCCTCTGGCCCGCGTCGAGGTCGAGACCCAGCACCACGGTTTGCTGCACCACGCCGTCCTTCGAGCGATGGAGCGCGAGCGGAGCGCCGGCATAATAGTGCCAGGCCTCCGCGGCATCCTTGACCTTGTGCCAGTGCGATCGCTCACCGGCCTGAAGCAGGTAGTAAATCGCAGTCGAATGGCCGCGCGGGCCGCCGTTTTCGTCCCGATAGGTTTCCACATACCAGCCACCCTCGGGATGCCGCTGCATGCCGAGGGTCTCGATGATGTCGGCGGCCTGCATCAGAATGTGTCCTTGCGTTTGCGAATCTCGGCGAAGACCTCGTCATTGGACGCGTCTTCCATGCCAAGTGTCCGGCGGATATCCGGGTCGCCGGCGCGCAGGAAGGGGTTGGTCTCCTTCTCCAGTCCGATCGTCGTCGGAATGGTGAAGTCGCCCCGCTTGCGTTGCACTTCGATCACCTCGGCCCGCGATTTCAGTCGCATGTTTTCCGGGTCAACCGTGAGCGCGAAGCGGGCGTTCGACAGCGTGTATTCATGGCCGAAATAGACGATGGTTTCGTCCGGCAGTGCCGCAAGCTTCTGCAGCGAATGCCACATGTCCATGGCCGAGCGTTCGAACAGGCGCCCGCAGCCGAGCGCAAAAAGCGTATCGGCTGCAAAAAGCAGCATGTCTTCGGGCAGGTGGTAGCAGATATGGCCTGCGGTGTGGCCGGGGGTCTCGATCACCCGGACCGGCCTGTTGCCGAAGGTGAATTCGTCACCGTCGCCTACCGTGCGGTCTATGCCCGGAATCGCCGCCGCCTCGTTGCGTGGGCCGATGATCTCGCAGCCGTATTTCTCCTTCAGCGCGAGATTGGCCTCGACATGATCGCCATGGTGATGGGTTGTGAAGACATGGGTGATCGTCCACCCGCGCTTCTCCGCCGCCTTGACGATGGGATCGAGTTCCGGCGCGTCGATCGACGCCGTCTGCCCGGTCTCCGGGCAATGGAGAAGTACGCCGAAGTTGTCACTTCGGCAGACGAAGACCTCAATCTGCAGTGATTTCATTGTCGACCCGCTTTTTTATGTCCCACCTCGTTGCGCCGAATGTAGCCTCTCGCGGCTTGAAGTCCAAGGATGGGCTGCTAACAATAAGTTCATGCATGTCGATATCGTCGATCTGAGGCAGTTCTATTACACAATGCTTG
>JAIXSF010000345.1 GCA_027484835.1 Rhizobiaceae bacterium
AATCGTGAGCACGACCTGCTCGACAGCGACGATTATTACCAGTTCGAAGGCGGCATGACGGCGGCGATCGAACACGTCGCCGGTGTCAGGCCGAAGGTCTACCACAACGACCATTCGCGACCCGAAAAGCCTGTGATCCGCAGCCTCGAGGAAGAGATCGGCCGCGTCGTGCGGGCCCGAGTTGTGAACCCGAAATGGATTGAGGGTGTCATGCGCCACGGCTACAAGGGCGCTTTCGAGATCACGGCGACGGTCGATTACATGTTCGCCTTCGCCGCAACGACGGGGGCGGTCCGCGACCATCATTTCGAAGCGGTCTATCAGGCCTTTATCCTGGACGAACGCGTGCGCGATTTCATGGCCGACAAGAATGCACCGGCTCAGAAGGAATTGGCCGAGCGCCTGATCGAGGCGATCGACCGCGGTCTGTGGACGCCGAAGAGCAATTCCGCCAGATTCACGCTGAGCGAGATGGTCGAGGGAGGCGTGCATGCCTGACGTTCAGGATGGAAATCCGTTGGTATTGAGCGGCCACTGCCTCTGTGGCGGTGTTCGATACCGCACAACTGGCCTCGTGCGCAGCTCCGGCCATTGTCATTGCGAAAGCTGCCGCCGCGCGGCTTCGTCGCCGGTGACCACCTTCTTCACGGTGCCGCGCGAGGGAACGGAACTGGTCGGTGAAAGCCTCCGCCACTACGCGTCTTCGCCCGGCGTGCGGCGCGGTTTTTGCGGCAATTGCGGATCGCCGATGTCCTTCGAGACAGAACGCCGGCCCGACGACATCGATCTCTACGTCGCGAGCCTCGACGAAGGCCTTTCCGTCCCGATCCGCGAGCATTGGCATTGGGACGAACGGGTCGACTGGCTGCAGATCGTCGATGATCTGCCGAAGAGCGAGGGCGGCGTGTGACGGAGCGGGTTCATATCGAGTTGCTGGAGACTGACGATGGTCTCCTAACCGGAACTGTCGACACCATTCTCGATGAGGCAGCCAAAGCGCAGGGACAGCCGTTCGAGGGTCGCAAGGTCCAGCTGCGGGCGCAGGACGCCGCGGGGCGCTTTCTTGGTGGTCTGATCGGTGCCCATTTGCAGCGCTGGTTCTTCGTGAAATTACTTGCCGTGGCGCCGGAGGCACGCGGCCGCGGCATTGGCGCGCAGCTTCTCGCGCGAGCCGAAGCTTTGGCGCGTGCGGATGGCCTCGTCGGTATTTATCTCGATACCTTCGAGTTCCAGGCGCCGCGCTTCTACCTCCGCGAGGGCTATCGTGAAGTAGGTCGGCTGCCGAAGGTAGGAGATGCGCCGCAGCGCATCTGGTTTGCAAAAGAATTCAACGATACCCGGAGTATGACATGACCGAGGAAACCCCTGCGACCGCCGAGGCTGATCTCGCCCGCCATGCCGAGAAGATGGCCAAGAAGAAGGCCGCGCGCGATAAGATCATGGCGACCAAGACCGGCGAGAAGGGCCTGATCGTCGTTCACACCGGCAAGGGCAAGGGCAAGTCGTCAGCCGCCTTCGGCATGATCTTCCGCCACATCGCTCATGGCAAGAAATGCGCCGTGGTCCAGTTCATCAAGGGGGCGATGTCGACCGGCGAGCGCGACCTGATCCTGAGGCATTTCAGCGATCTCTGCGAATTCCACACCATGGGTGAGGGCTTCACCTGGGAAACCCAGGACAAGGCGCGCGACATCGCCATGGCGAAAGCGGCCTGGGAAAAGGCCAAGGAATTGATCCGCGATCCGGCCAACTCCATGGTGCTGCTCGACGAGGTCAACATTGCGATCCGCTACGACTATATCGACCTCGCCGAAGTGCTGGAATTCCTGGCGACCGAGAAGCCTCCGATGACCCATGTCGTTCTGACCGGCCGCAACGCCAAGGACGAGCTGATCGAGCTTGCCGATCTCGTGACAGAAATGGAACTCGTGAAGCACCCGTTCCGCTCCGGCATCAAGGCGCAGATCGGGGTGGAGTACTGATCGATCAGATCCCGATCCACACCCGGATCGGGTTTGTCGGATCGGCCAAGAGGCGGATTGCCAGCGCCACGCAGGTGATCACCAGCAGCGGCTTGATCAGCCGCGCGCCGTTTTTCATCGCGAGCCTCGAGCCGGTTTGTGCGCCCAAGAACTGGCCGATACCCATCAGGAAACCGATCTTCCAGAGCACCACGCCGCCGACGACGAAGACGAGGAAGGCGCCGACATTCGAGCCGAAGTTCAGGAGCTTCGTATGCGCGGTTGCCTTCAACATGCCGAAACCGGCAAGTGAGACGAAGGCCAGCATGTAGAAAGAGCCGGTGCCCGGGCCGAAGACGCCGTCATAAAACCCGATCATGGGCACGAAGGTGAGGCCGAACAGGAAAGGTGTCATGCGCTGGTGGCTGTCGACATCGGAGAGATTTGGCTTCAGCGCGAAATAAAGCGCGATCGCGACCAGCAGGAAGGGCATGAAGGCACGCAGCACCGCAGCGGGAACGAAGCTTGCGACCACGGCCCCGAGCGCCCCACCGATCACCGCCATGGCCGCCATCGGCAACTGCTTTTTCAGGTCGACATGGCCCTTGCGGGCATAGGCGATGGTGGCAGACCCCGAACCGAACATCGACTGCAGCTTGTTGGTCCCCAGTGTCTCCAAGGGCGGAATGCCGGCAATCAGCATGGCGGGGATGGTGATCAGCCCGCCGCCTCCTGCAATCGAATCGATGAAACCGGCGATGAAGGCGGCAATGAACAGCAGCAGCAAGGCTTGAAATGCGAGATCGACCACGGAGAGACTCGAAGGAGGTTTTGCACGCGGGCAGGGAAGGTGCGTTGTTGTGGACCAATCGCCTCGGCGACGCAACCGCGCTCCGGTGTCGGAGAGGTCGCACACGGGACATTCTGTGGACTGGCGCTTCCGTCACACAAAGCGCCGCAATCCGGTTTGACCGTTCGATAAGCCTCCGATAAAGCTCAGGGTAATGTGCGACGGCGCCTGTTCGACAGGCTGGAAATAGTCCGGTGCGGCCGACCCAATCAGGGGGCCAATTCCGGAGCTGTCCCAAAGGCCATGGACCGTACCGCAAGGTGCGATAAGTCCGGCGCTTCGTACAGAAAGAAAAACGAAGCAGGGAGGCCTTTATCGCATGGCGGAAAAACTCGGAATCATGGTCTGTGGCCAC
>JAIXSF010000342.1 GCA_027484835.1 Rhizobiaceae bacterium
GATGGACGACGACGACCTGCGCCGTGGCAAGCCGACCGTGCACAAGAAGTATGACGAGGCAACCGCGATCCTCGCCGGCGACGGGCTTCTGACCTATGCCTTCGACATCATAACGTCATCGGAGACACCCCTGCCGGATGCCGCCAAGGTGGCGCTGGTGCTGGAGCTGTCGCGTGCCGCCGGCATCGGTGGCATGGCCGGTGGGCAGATGCTCGACCTTGCTGCCGACAAGGACCAGCCCGACGAAGCGGGTATCGTGATGCTACAGGCTATGAAGACAGGCGCGCTCCTTCGCTTTGCCTGCGAAGCGGGTGCAATCATCACCGGCCGCCCCGCCGAAGACCGCGATCGACTGCGCCGCTTCGGCGAGATCATCGGTCGCGCCTTCCAGGTGGCCGACGATCTGCTCGACATCACTTCGGATGCCGCAACACTCGGCAAGGCGACCGGGAAGGATGCCGCCAAGGGCAAGGCGACCCTTGTTGGCTTGAAGGGTACCGACTGGGCCCGCGCCGAGCTCGACCGGCTGGTGGCGGAAGCCAACGCCCTGCTCGAGCCCTATGGCGCTAAGGCCGAGGCCCTGAAGGAAGCCGCCCATTTCATCGCCTACAGGAAGAAATAGTATGAGCCGTTTCTGGTCGTCTGCCGTCCATGCGCTGGAGCCCTATGTCGCCGGTGAACAGCCGAAGATACCGGGCCTCGTGAAGCTCAACACCAACGAGAGCCCCTATGGCCCCTCGCAGACGGTGCTGGACGCGATCGCGGCTGCATCCGGGGAGCGTCTGCGCCTTTATCCCGATCCCGCGTCCACGACCCTGCGCGAGGCCATAGCGAAGCGCTTCGGTCTCACGCTGAACGAGGTGTTCGTCGGAAACGGTTCCGACGAGGTGCTGGCCTTCACCTTTGCCAGCCTCCTGAAGCATGACGCACCGCTTCTCTACCCTGATATCACCTACAGCTTCTATAAGACCTATGCCCGGCTGTTCGAGGTCAAGGTCGAGGAGGTCCCGCTGGACGATGGCCTACGCGTGCGCCTCTCTGACTACGACCGTCCCTGCGGCGCGATTATCCTCGCGAATCCGAATGCGCCGACGGGTATCGCCCTGCCGCTTTCCGAAATCGAGACGCTCGTCGCCTCCCATCCGGATCAGGTCGTGGTGATCGACGAGGCTTATGTCGATTTCGGCGCCGAGAGCGCAGCCTCGCTCATATCGCGCTACGAGAACCTGCTCGTCGTCCAGACCTTCTCGAAGTCGCGCTCGCTCGCCGGTCTGCGGGTCGGTTTTGCGCTCGGCCAGCGGCCGCTGATCGAGGCGCTGGAGCGAATGAAGGACAGCTTCAACTCCTATCCCGTCGACATGCTCGCCCAGGCCGCCGCCAAGGCCGCGGTCGAGGACGAGGCCTGGTTCGAGGAGGCCTGCGGCAAGATCATTGCCAATCGCGATATGGTGACGAAGGCACTCGAGGCGCGCGGCTTCGAAGTCCTGCCGTCATCGACCAACTTCGTTTTTGCGCGTCATCCAGCATACAAGGGGGCGGATCTGCAGAAGGGCCTGCGCGAACGCGCGGTTCTGGTGCGCCATTTCAACAAGCCTAGGATCTCCGATTTCCTGCGCGTGACGATCGGCACGACAGAGGAATGCCATCAGTTTCTGACGGCAATCGATCAAATCATCTGACGTGTGCAGCTCGCGACAAGCGATTAGTCTCCGGCTGTTTCCAGAGCAAGCCGGAGCCTTCCCGTGACCGTCATCCTTGAGCACTGGCCGCAGGTCGTGGCCGCCTATCTCGTCTACCTCGTGGCGGTCTTGAGCCCCGGTCCGGCGACCATGGCGATCGCGTCCGCTTCGCTTGGGCAGGGCCGCCGGCACGGACTGACGATCGCTGCCGGCATCTTCTGCGGGTCGATGACCTGGGCCATCGCAGCATCCCTGGGGCTTGCCGCATTGCTCTCCCAATATGCGCAGGCGCTGGTGGTGATGCGGATCCTGGGCGGGCTTTATCTGCTTTATCTCGCCTGGCGTGCCTTCCGCTCCGCCGCCAGCAAGATCGATCCGCTTTCCGTCTCCAAGGCGACGGCGAGCCTCAAGCGTACCTTCGTGATGGGCTATGCGATACACCTGACGAACCCCAAGGCGATCTTCGCATGGCTCGCCATCATCTCGTTGGGCCTGCCTGCGGATGCGACGCCGATTGCGGTCGCGATCATCGTCTGCGGCTGCCTTGCGACGGGCTTCACCATCTTCATGGGCTATGCGCTTCTTTTCTCGACCCCGGGCGCGCTGCGAATCTATCGCGCCGCGCGTCGCTACATCGACGGCACGCTCGCCGTTCTCTTCACCTTCGCCGGCGTCAAGCTGCTCACCTTCCGCTGAAACGAAAAGGGCGCCGCACGGATGCGGCGCCCTTAATCCTGCAAGTGGACAGACCTCAGCCCTGGGTGAGCGGCGAGATCTGGATTTCGACGCGGCGGTTCTGCGCGCGGCCATCCGGGGATGCGTTGGAAGCGATGGGCTGGTTCGGGCCGAAACCGACAGCGGAGACACGGCGCGGGTCAACGCCCTGGCTGTTGAGGTAGCCGGCAACCGACATCGCGCGGCGTTCGGACAGACCCTGGTTATAGGCCTGGCTGCCGGTCGAATCAGTGTGGCCGTTGATGTCGATCAGCGTGCGGTCAAACTTGCGGAGCACGATCGCGACGGAGTTCAGCGTCGGGTAGAACTGCGGCATGACCGCGTCCTGATCGGTGTTGAACGTGATGTTGGACGGCATGTTCAGGATGATGCGGTCGCCGACACGGGTGACCGAAATGCCGGTTCCCTGCAGCTGGGCGCGCAGTTCGGCTTCCTGCTGGTCCATGTAGTTGCCGATGGCGCCGCCTGCGAGAGCGCCGATGCCGGCACCGATGAGCGCTGCATTGCGCCGGCCAACCGGCGATCCACCGACGGCGAGACCACCGAGCGCGCCCACGGCCGCACCCAATGCGGCGCCGCCCGTCGTGTTCGATACCTTCTGCTGACCCGTGTAGGGATCTGTCGTCGTGCAGGCACTCAGATAGGTCGCGCACAGCGCGAGAATGGCGATCTTCTTGATCATGCTCGGTGTCTCTCCAGGATTCGGCTGATAATCCGTCAACCGTGAAATTGCGGCAACAAAAAGTTGCCCGCAAGCTCACTCCGCCGCCGACTTCCGACCATAGCGCTTCTCGATATAGTCCGCCACCAGGGCTTCGAAATCGGCCGCAATGTTGGGACCGCGCAGCGTCATCGCCTTCTGCCCGTCGATGAAGACGGGTGCTGCCGGATTTTCACCGGTGCCGGGAAGCGAGATGCCGATATCCGCATGCTTGCTTTCGCCGGGGCCGTTGACGATGCAGCCCATGACGGCCACGTTCAGGCCCTCGACGCCGGGATATTTCTCACGCCAGACCGGCATGTTCTTGCGCAGGTCGTCCTGGATCTTCTGCGCAAGTTCCTGGAACACGGTCGAGGTCGTCCGTCCGCAGCCGGGACATGCAGCGACGACGGGCACAAACTGGCGGAAACCCATGACCTGCAGCAGTTCCTGTGCCACCTGCACTTCGCGGGTGCGGTCGCCGTTCGGCTCGGGGGTGAGCGAAACGCGGATGGTGTCACCAATGCCATGCTGCAGCACGTAACCCATGGCCGCCGAGGAGGCGACGATGCCCTTCGAACCCATGCCGGCCTCGGTCAGGCCGAGATGCAGCGCATGGTTCGAGCGCTCGGCCAGCATCGAATAGACGGCGATCAGATCCTGCACCTGGCTGACTTTCGCGGACAGAATGATGCGGTTGCGCGGCAGGCCGATCTCTTCGGCAAGCTCCGCCGAGAGAAGTGCGGATTGCACGATCGCTTCGCGGGTCACCTGCCGTGCAGAGAGCGGCGAACCCTGGGCCGCGTTTTCGTCCATCAGGCGGGTCAGCAATTCCTGGTCGAGGGAGCCCCAGTTGACGCCGATGCGGACCGGCTTGTCGTAGCGGATCGCCATTTCGACGATCTCGGCGAACTGCTTGTCCTTCTTGTCCTTGAAGCCGACATTGCCCGGGTTGATGCGATACTTGGCGAGCGCCTCGGCGCAGGCCGGATGATCGGCGAGCAGCTTGTGACCGATGTAATGGAAATCGCCGATCAGCGGCACGTCCATGCCGAGCCTCAGCAACCGCTCACGGATCTTCGGCACAGCAGCCGCGCTCTCGTCGCGGTCGACGGTGATGCGCACCACCTCGGAGCCCGCCTTGTAGAGTGCTGCGACCTGGGCGACCGTCGCATCGATATCGGCCGTGTCCGTGTTGGTCATCGACTGGACGACGACGGGGGCTCCGCCACCGATGATGACACCTCCCACTTCGACCGCGACCGAGGAACGGCGCGGCTTGGGGTCAAAGGCATCGGCGGGATGGATCAGGGGTGCGGTCATGGCTGGTTCTCTGCAAGCCTCAATCGCCATGGAGGTGGATCAAAGCTGCCCGCTTGTCAACCGAAAGACAGCGCGATGCGATCACATGCGCGCGTGGGCAGGTGCCCGAAAGCACCCCCACACGCGGCGTTTTTCAGTGTCCCGTTGCCCGGTCCGCATGGCGGGCCAGACCGGACAAGGCCAGCACCACGATCAGCAGCGAAGGGATCGCGGTGTAGACGGTGGACAGTGACGTGTATTCAGCGACAAAGCCGATCAAGGAAGGGGCGAAGAGGATGCCGGAATAGCCCATCGTGGTCACCACCGAGAGGCCGACACCCGGCGCAAGCCCCGGAATGTTGCCGCCAGCCGAGAAGGCGATCGGTACCATGTTCGAGATGCCGATGCCGGTGATCGCAAAGCCGATGAGAGCCAGGGTCACATTGGTGGACTGGCCTGCGATCACCAGACCGATGATGGCGGCGATGCCGCAGAAACGCAGCGTGTTGACGGCACCGAACCGGTCGCGAATGAAGTCGCCGGCAAAGCGGCAGACGGCCATGGTGAAGGAGAAGGCGGCAAAGGCAAAGCCGGACATTTCGGTCGAGGCATTCAACTCGTTGCGCAGATAAAGCGCACTCCAGTCGAGAACGGTGCCTTCCGGGATCATGCAGAACAGCGCGATGGTGCCGATCAGCCAGGGCAGCGGCGTCATTGGCAGCTTGGCTTTGACCGGCTCGTCGCCCGGATGCGGAGCATCGGCGAGGATCATCGGACGGGCGACGAGGAAAAGCACGACGCAAACGGCTGCGAGCAGCATGACGTGACCGATCA
>JAIXSF010000080.1 GCA_027484835.1 Rhizobiaceae bacterium
AGACGGGTCGTCCGCTCCTCATCATCGCCGAAGACATCGAAGGCGAAGCGCTTGCCACCCTCGTCGTCAACAAGCTGCGTGGCGGCCTGAAGATCGCTGCCGTCAAGGCTCCGGGCTTCGGCGATCGCCGCAAGGCCATGCTGGAAGACATTGCCATCCTGTCGGGCGGCACTGTCATCTCGGAAGACCTCGGCATCAAGCTCGAGTCTGTCACTCTCGACATGCTCGGCCGCGCCAAGAAGATCTCGATCACCAAGGAAAACACCACCATCGTTGATGGCGCCGGTGCAAAGTCCGGCATCGAAGGCCGCGTTGCCCAGATCAAGGCGCAGATCGAAGAAACCTCTTCGGACTACGACCGCGAGAAGCTGCAGGAACGTCTTGCCAAGCTCGCTGGTGGCGTTGCCGTCATCCGCGTTGGCGGCTCGACCGAAATCGAAGTCAAGGAACGCAAGGACCGCATCGACGACGCTCTGAACGCAACGCGCGCTGCCGTTCAGGAAGGCATCGTCCCCGGCGGCGGTACCGCCCTGCTGCGCTCCTCGACCAAAATCACCGTCAAGGGTGCAAACGACGACCAGGAAGCCGGCATCAACATTGTTCGCCGCGCTCTCCAGTCGCTGGTTCGCCAGATCGCCACCAACGCTGGTGACGAAGCTTCGATCATCGTCGGCAAGATCCTCGACAAGAACGAAGAGAACTACGGCTACAACGCCCAGACCGGCGAATTCGGCGACATGATCGCCATGGGTATCGTCGATCCGGTCAAGGTTGTCCGCACTGCCCTGCAGAACGCAGCTTCGGTTGCCTCGCTGCTGATCACCACCGAAGCCATGATCGCCGAACTTCCGAAGAAGGAAGCTGCTGGCGGCATGCCAGGCGGCATGGGCGGCATGGGCGGCATGGACATGATGTAAGACCCATCGGGTCTTACCATCAGGTCCATTGGAGCCGCCCATCACTTAGAGTGGTTCAGCGCGTCAAGCGCGCTGAACAGGCGGCATGGACATGATGTAAGACTTCATGGTCTGACATCTGAGCCATCCGGTTCAGTCTTTTGGAAGGGCGGCCCTCGGGTCGCCCTTTTTGCGTTTTCGGCTCAGCCACCGCGCCCAAATTTGGCATCGGTTTTGGCTGGGTCCGACGGTTGACACCAAAGTCTCTAATATAACAAAGTATGGGGAATCGCAGGCAACATGCGAGATGCGAGGAACCAATGCATGGCATCGCGCCATCATTATTTCATATATTTCTAATACTCGTGAAAGATAGACTTGGGAGAGTTCTGCACCAAAACGAGGCATCGACCGTTTTCACGCTGAATAAATCGTGGTATCCAAGTCGTTAACTCCGGCGTGTTCAGAATGTTCGTCTTCAACCTTCTTGTGGGGGAAGGTTGAAAAACTTAGTTGGTGCAACGTGCACCACACGATGACGTGCGTCTCTGCGGCCGGAGCAGCACGCGACGATGCAGACCGTCCAGCTTTGTCAGTCGGGTCGACTGTCGGATCTGGCGCTCGACGGCATGCCTACCCGAACAGGGGCGGGAGCGCATGGTTCAATCGGTTCCGATTGGAAGCGCTTGAAGAGCATGGCGGACGGATATCCGTTCGTTGAAGTGGTGCCGGCCTGGCCGGATGGGGGTTCGGCTGAGGGGTAGAAAACTCCCGGCCGTAGGAATTGGGGCCAGTTCTGGCTATCGACTTGGGGAAAGCCTTGTTCAAAATAGCAAATGCAGATCTTGCGACCACCTTCAGGGTGAGCGAACAGGATGGAGACGGCCTGCTCGGGCAGCACGCCTGCCGCTTTGGCCTGTCGGAAGACTGGACCGGTGACCTGACCAACGGGCTATTGAAGCTCGGCAACCATGCCAAGACCCTGCATGGGCTCGAAAACCATGAATGCGGCCTGCTGACGGTCATGCGTTGCTACGAACCGGGTGACCGTGGGCACATTCTGCGGCTTTTCGAGCAGGCCGCCACACAGCCGTCGCGCTTCTGCTATTCGACAACGATCGTCTCGGGATCGCAGCATCGGCAGCCGGTCTTCTGCATCGGCGAGTCCTCCGGCTTCGAGGGCAGCAGCGGCAACATGGTCGGGCTCTTCATCTTCCCGCGTTTCCAGCTTCCACCGACGGTTTCCGTATTGCCGGTCTGATCCATCCGCTTTCGCGTACATGGAGTTTTCAACGAGCGGACGCCCCTGGGCGGCCAATAAGCACGTCTGCAACTTAAATCCGAATAGCGAACGAGGCACGCACTGTCGTTTCGTTTTTGTGAACGAACAGTCAAAGACTGTTAACCTATGCCTGCGACAAAAAAGCAGGCATCAAGGCGGCAGTTACTGGAACCGCCACGGCTGGGGTTTCAGCGTCAACGCTAAACGGAGTTCCCCCAATGTCCGCCACCAACAACGGTCTTCTCGTTCTCGTCCGCATTCTCCTGTCCTTCATGTTCATCATGGCTGGCTACGGCAAGCTCGCCGACCCGGCTGGCACTGCCGGCATGATTTCGGGCGCCGGCCTGCCCGCCGCCGACCTCTTGGCCTATGCTGCCGGTCTCTATGAGCTGGTTGCCGGTCTCTTCATCCTCGTTGGCTTCCAGACCAAGATCACTGCCTGGACCGTCGCTCTCTTCTGCGTATTCACCGGTCTCGTCTTCCACACCGGCACCGTTGCCATCGAAGGCTGGCCAGAAGGCGCTCTCGGCTGGATCAACACGCTGAACCAGATCATGGTCATGAAGAACGTCACGCTGGCTGGCGGTTACATCGCTCTCGCCATCACCGGCGCCGGCGCCTACTCGATCGACGCTCGCCGCGGTTCGGCCCAGGCCGTCGCTGCCTGATATCCCTGCCCCACAAGGCAAAAAGAAACCCGCTGGAGCGATCCGGCGGGTTTTTTTCGTATCGCTCATTTCCACTTAAGACTTTTGCGCCAGCCAGACCGTCGCGCCACCGCATGTGGGATCTTCGACCACGTGTCGCAGGACCTCAAAGCCGTTTTCCGACAGGAGGGACCGATACTCCTCGGGATCGAGGCTCGCGTGATACAGTGGCTCGCCCTCGAACTCGCCGAGGACCACGGCGGCTGATGGGCCCGACGTGAACATCAGGGTGCCGCCGCTTGCGGCATGCGATGCAAAGCGCGGGAACATCGCCCGCTGCGCCTCGGGCGTCAGATGGAAGAAGCTGTGCCAGGCTATGATTGCATCAAATGTCCGCCCCAGTTCCAGATCCCGCATATCGCCGACATGAAAATCATGTGCCGGAAACCTCTCCCGGCAAAGGCGGATGAGGGGCTCGGAGACATCAAGCCCGGTGACGACAAAGCCTCTGCCAATCAGGTCCGCCGCGATGGGTTCGCCTGAGCCGCATCCTAGGTCAAGCACATGGGCACCGGGAGACAGCGGCGCGACAAGCAGGTCCAGCCAGGGGCGCTCAAAGCCGTTCTTGCCCCGGACGCGATCAAAGGCTTCGGCGTGACGCGCATACAATCCGGGGATGGCATCCGCGTGTGACATGGGGCCCTCAGAGCACGCCGCTGATGGCCTCGACAATGCGGCCGATCATGGGATTGCCGTCATGCTGCGGCTTCCTGGCGCGCACGAGGCAGGCCTCGGATCGCAGGATCACGCCATCCGACAGCACCTTCAGGTGATTGGCGCGGAGCGTCGAGCCCGTCGAGGTGATATCGACGATGATATCGGCCTGGCCGGCAGCGGGGGCGCCTTCGGTCGCGCCCAGGCTTTCGACGATGCGATATAGCTGGATGCCGTGTTGGCGCGAAAAATGCTGCTGGGTCAGGCGCCAGTATTTGGTGGCGATCGCGAGGCGCCTGCCATGGCGGGTGCGGAATTCGGCGGCGACATCGCCAAGATCAGCCATGGTATCGACATCGTACCAGACCTCGGGAACAGCCACGATCACATCGGCATGGCCGAAGCCGAGGCGGGCGGCGATCTCGACGCGGGCGTCTGCCTCTGCCAATCCCTCGCGGATCAAGTCTTCGCCGGTGACGCCGAAATCGACCGTGCCGTTGCCGATCTCGCGCGAGATTTCGGAGGCGGAGAGATAGGCGATCTCGACATCGTCGAAACCTTCCACGCGGCCGCGATAGGAACGGTCATTGCCGACGGCAACGATCTTCATGCCGGCCTTTTCGAAGATGGCGGAGGCATCGTCCTTCATGCGGCCCTTGGAGGGCAGACCGATGGTGATGGTCATTTTGCGCTCCTTTCCATCTCGATCCGGTCGAGCCAGAGCGAGAAGCCGACGGCCGGGATATGCGTCTCGGCGCCGAGCAGCGTCAGCAGCCGGTCGAAGCGGCCACCACCGGCAAGCACCGCGGATTTGCCCTTCACCGCCACTTCGAAGACGAGGCCGGTGTAATAATCCAGCGGACGACCGAAGGCGGCGCGGTAGGTGATCAGGTCGAGATCGACGCCGGTGCTGGCGAGCGCTGCGACGCGCTCGTCGAAACGGGTCAGCGCCGACCCGAGCTTCAGGCCAGCGGCATCGGCAAAGCCGGCGAGTGCAGCCGAAGCCTCGCCAAGCGGCAGCTCGAGCGAGAGGAATTCGCGCAGCAGCAGCAGAGCCGCACCATCAAGACGGGTTTCGGAGAGCTCCAGCTTCTCCTTCAGGCGGCGGGCGATTTCGGCCGGGGTGCGGCTGGCATTGGTGAGATAACCGGTTTCCTGCATGGTTGCATCGATATGAGCAATCAGGGCGTCCTGGTCACCGCCTGCGAGCAGTGCCGACACTTGCGGATCGAGACCCGGCACCGGCGTCGGGGTCGCGAGCCGACGCAGGAGCTGGTCGATCTGATCGGGATTGCCGAAGGCCTGGATCAGGCGCTTCTGCCAGCCGGCCGGCAGGCCAAGCGCCTTCACGACGGCCTCGAAGACGGACTGATCGCCGAGGGTGACTGCGAGCGGCTTTGTCGGCAGCAGACGGGTCAGGATGACGACGCTGTCTGAAATCGCGCGGGCATCCGAGGCGGCGACAGCGATGTCACCGAGATCCTCGATGCCGGCCTGGTAGAATTCCTGCGGACCTTCGCGGCGCTGGCGGAAGACTTCGCCGAGATAGGCATAGCGCTTCGGCGTGCCGGTCGCGGTTTCGATGTGGCGGAGACAGACGGGGATGGTGAATTCCGGGCGCAGGCAGAGGCTTTCGCCACGCTCGTTTTCGGTAAGGAAGATGCGCCGACGCAGGTCTTCGCCCGCCATGTCGAGAAAGGGGGCGGCCGGCTGGATCACGGGCGTGTCGACGCGAGTCGTGCCGCGTGATGTGAATTCCTGCAGGATGGTGCCGGCGAAATCCGGCATGTCGGTCAGGGGCATGAAAGAACTCCGCAGAGGGTGCTGCACCCCCCTCTGTCACTTCGTGACATCTCCCCCACAAGGGGGGAGAGGGGTGGCTGAGCGAGAGGCCGGCCCCAACCCGCTCTCCCCCCTTGTGGGGGAGATGCCCGGCAGGGCAGAGGGGGGTGACCACGCGACATTACATCAACCACCCTTCGCCCAACGACGGTCTTCCGCCTGGGCAGCCAGGATCTCCTTGACCTTGGCGACGAGGTCCGCCTCGGCCACCACTTCTTGCGCCACACGAGCCTCGCGCCATTCGGAATTGTCGGTGATCTCGCCGGAGAGACGCTTGCCCTCGATCAGGTCCTTGATCTGGACGACGCCCTGCGCGCGTTCGTCGCCGCCCTGGATGATGGCGATCGGGGCGCCGCGGCGGTCGGCATATTTCAGCTGGTTGCCGAATTTCTTCCAGTTGCCCTGGTACATTTCGGCGCGGATGCCCTCGGCGCGCAGCTGTTGGGTAAAGCGCTGGTAGCGGCCCATGCTCTCGACGTCGCCGTCCATGACGGTGACGAGGACGGGGCCGAGCACGTCGTCCTGGCCAAGCTTGCCGAGGTTCTTCAGCGCCGTCATCAGACGCGAGACGCCGATCGAGAAGCCTGTCGCCGGGACCGGCTGGCCCATGAAGCGCGAGACGAGGCCGTCATAACGCCCGCCGCCCCCCACCGAACCGAAGACGACCTTTTCACCCTTCTCGTTTGTCACGTCGAAGGTGAGTTCGGCTTCGTAGACCATCCCGGTGTAGTATTCGAGACCGCGGACAACAGACATGTCGATAAGTATGCGATCTGGCCCATAACCAGCGGCGGTGACCAAACTTCCAAGGCTAAGTAGCTCGTCGACGCCGTTCAGGTATGTCTCGTTCTGCCTCTGTCCGCCGAGGAGACCTTGGAATGGCAGCATCATATCCTGCCGGATGGCTTCGGCTGTTTGCTTCTGTCGGGTCGATGCACCGTCATTCGGCTTCAAAAACAAACTTGCGATGAAGTCTATGTACCTCTGTTCGAGGCCCGCACCCTTGGTGAAGTCGCCGGACTCGTCCTTACGGCCTTCCCCAAGCAGCAGACGCACGCCCTCAATGCCGAACTTATCGAGCTTGTCGATGGCGCGCAGAACATTCAGACGCCGTCCCGCATTCTCTTCGCCGCCGAGGCCGATGGCCTCCATCACGCCGTCCAAAACCTTGCGGTTGTTGACCCGGATCACATAATCGCCGCGCTTGATGCCCAGCGCTTCCAGCGTGTCGGCCATCATCATGCACATTTCGGCATCCGACTGGACGCCCGGCGCGCCGACCGTGTCGGCGTCGAACTGCATGAACTGGCGGAAGCGGCCCGGGCCCGGCTTCTCGTTGCGGAAGACGTAACCGGCGCGATAGGTGCGGAAGGGCAGCTGGATTTCCTGGAAATTCTCCGCGACATGACGTGCCATGGGGGCGGTCAGGTCGTAGCGCAGCGACATCCACTGCTCGTCGTCGTCCTGAAGCGAGAAGACGCCTTCGTTCGGGCGGTCGCTGTCGGGCAGGAACTTGCCCAGCGCATCGGTGTATTCGAAGAGCGGGGTCTCGATCGGGTCGAAGCCATAGCGCTCGTAGACCTCGCGGATGGTCTCCATCATCTGGTTGGCAGCGCGAATATCGGCAGCTTCGCGATCGACGAAGCCGCGCGGCAGGCGGGCCTTCAGCTTCTGGGGCTTCTTGTTCTTATCGCTCATGATGACAACCGGAATTTTCGTTTCAAAAAGGTGCCGGTGTCTTAGAGGATCAAGGATTTGGCGGCAAGGGCGAAGGCAGACGGGCGCGGGGCTGCATGCTGGAAAATGGGTGTGCGCGGTGGTATCTCTCGCCTTCTAGCTAGGGGACGTGCACATGACGAAGCGTGTCACTATCGAAATCCCAGAAAAGATGTATTTCCTGCTTTCCAAATTCGGCAGCCTGCATGACATGGACGCAGACGGTTATGCGACCATGGCACTCGGTCGTCATTTGGGAGACATCCACGACCTAGCAATCGCGGAACAGGCTTGGCGAGAGTATTTGGCGGGCGATCGAAAGACATACACGCTCGAGGAGATGCGGAGCGTTTTCGAGCTTGAAGACCCGAAGGACGGCTAGTGACGACCGCATCACTTACGATATCCAGGATCACAAGCTCGTCGTCCTCGTGGTCGAGGTCGGCCATCGCAGCTCCGTCTATCGGTAAGACATGATCCTGGAAGCCCTGAACTATGCCGCGACGTGGCCTCTAACCTCGGCCGAGTACCGTCCGTTCATTCGTTCCTCCGTCAATCTCTGGGCGCGGGCCAATCGGTGTACTTCGGCCTGGGCCGACCATGAGAGCCGGACGAAGGCGGCCATTCTCGCGGCGGCTGAAAGATGCCGGCATCGGCGGACGGTGGTGGTGCTCGGGTCCGGGCTGTTGCGCGACGTGCCGGTCATGGAGCTGTCGCGGTTGTTCGACACGGTGGTGCTCGTTGATCTCGTGCATCTTGCCAGCGTGCGGGGCTGGCTGACGGTCAAGCGGCTGAAGAATGTCCGGCTGATCGAGCGGGATCTTTCGGGGCTCGATGCGCTGCTCGGGGCCGAGCCTTTCGAGCCGCTCGCGTTTCTCCGTCAGGTGCCTTATCTCGACCTCGTCGTCTCAGCCAATCTGCTATCTCAGATCGGGATTGGCGCCGCACGACGGCTCGACGGTCATGCGCACAAGGGGGCACTCCTTCGTCAGGTGATCGGCGCGCATGTCGAGGGTCTGGCGCAGATTGCGGCCGAGACCTGCCTCGTCACAGATGTCAGCTACACTGTTATCGACCGCAGCGGGGGACGTCACGAAACCGTCGATCTGATGCAGGGAGCAGATCTGGGCGATCTCCGGGCCGAGTGGGACTGGCCGGTGATCCCCTTCGGCGAGGAAAGCCGGGACTACCAGATCCTGCATCATGTGATTGCCCGGTAAGTCTGCCGGCCTTGTTTTCGTCCCGATCGCAGCCCATCTTTCCTCCATGACATCAATCGTCCGCCTTCTGCTGCTCATTGCTGCCCTTGCCTATGGCGCCATGCCCATGACCGGCATGTCGGCCATGGCGATGCCCGCAGCACATGCGATGGATGTAGGCGGCGATCTTAGCGAGCCGGTCGCTACATCAACGGCGATGGCGGATATCGATTGTCCGCATTCGGGCGCGGGAGTTTCCGTTGCGGATGCTGCTGATGGGGATGTCGACCATTCGTCCAAGCCGATGAAATCTGTCTGGCATTGTGCTGCCTGTCTGACGCTGCCCGCCGAGACCGTGCTTCCCGACAGCGGCAAGCCGGCGCGGGCTGCAGAAGCGTCAGCGCTTCCCTCAAGGCTCGTGTCACAGCTGCGTGCACC
>JAIXSF010000211.1 GCA_027484835.1 Rhizobiaceae bacterium
AAATGGCAAAGAGTAAGTTTGAGCGCAACAAGCCGCACGTCAACATCGGCACGATCGGCCACGTCGACCACGGCAAGACGTCTCTGACGGCAGCGATCACCAAGTACTTCGGTGAGTTCAAGGCCTACGACCAGATCGACGCAGCTCCGGAAGAAAAGGCACGCGGCATCACCATCTCGACGGCACACGTCGAGTATGAGACGGCCAACCGGCACTACGCCCACGTCGACGGCCCCGGCCACGCCGACTACGTCAAGAACATGATCACCGGTGCTGCCCAGATGGACGGCGCGATCCTGGTTTGCTCGGCTGCTGACGGCCCGATGCCGCAGACCCGCGAGCACATCCTGCTCGCCCGTCAGGTTGGCGTTCCCGCGATCGTTGTCTTCCTCAACAAGGTTGACCAGGTCGACGACGCAGAACTTCTGGAACTCGTCGAACTCGAAGTTCGCGAACTCCTGTCGTCCTACGACTTCCCCGGCGACGACATCCCGTTCGTCAAGGGCTCGGCTCTGGCTGCTCTGAACGACAGCAACAAGGAAATCGGCGAAGACGCAGTTCGCGCGCTGATGGCTGCTGTTGACGCCTACATCCCGACGCCTGAGCGTCCGGTTGACCAGCCCTTCCTGATGCCGATCGAAGACGTGTTCTCGATCTCCGGCCGTGGTACGGTTGTGACCGGCCGCGTTGAGCGTGGTATCGTCAAGGTTGGCGAAGAAGTCGAATTCGTCGGCATCCGCGACACCAAGAAGACGACGGTTACCGGCGTTGAAATGTTCCGCAAGCTGCTCGACCAGGGCCAGGCCGGCGACAACATCGGCGCACTGGTTCGTGGTATCCAGCGTGACGACGTTGAGCGTGGTCAGGTTCTGTGCAAGCCGGGTTCGGTCAAGCCGCACAAGAAGTTCATGGCAGAAGCCTACATCCTGACGAAGGAAGAAGGCGGCCGTCATACGCCGTTCTTCACGAACTACCGTCCGCAGTTCTACTTCCGCACGACGGACGTGACGGGCATCGTCACGCTTCCGGAAGGCACGGAAATGGTTATGCCGGGCGACAACGTCACGGTTGCCGTTGAGCTGATCGTTCCGATCGCGATGGAAGAAAAGCTGCGCTTCGCTATCCGCGAAGGCGGCCGTACCGTCGGCGCCGGCATCGTCGCCTCGATCATCGAGTAAGCCTTTTAAAGAGCGGCCTCGGGCCTAGTGTCCGAGGCCGCTTTTCGTTTCCGTCTGAATGTTGGTGCAAGCCAGTCATGCAGACAATGCGCATGTCGCCAATTCGTCTGGCTAGGCGGATTGACGAGCGGCCGATTGCGGTGTATGTCGCCGGCCACGATCAGAATCGCGCGGTGATTTGCACCGCAGTTCTAAGCGCTGCAGTTTTCAAGGCCTGGTGACGGGTCGAGTTCGGCAGGGCTCCTCATGACGACAAAGAGTGACAGCGGCGCCAGGCGTGTCCGCTGTGATTTTTGAAAATTTGGGGCCGGCCAGTCATGGTAATTCACTGTCTCTGCGTATGCGGGACGCAAGAAAAGAAACAAGGACAAGTCGAATGAACGGCCAGAATATCCGCATCCGCCTCAAGGCGTTTGATCACCGGGTTCTCGATGCCTCCACGCGCGAAATCGTGCAGACGGCAAAGCGCACCGGCGCAAGCGTCCGCGGCCCGGTTCCGCTCCCGACACGCATTGAAAAATTTACCGTCAACCGTTCGCCTCACGTCGACAAGAAGAGCCGCGAACAGTTCGAAATGCGCACGCATAAGCGCCTCCTCGACATCGTAGACCCGACCCCGCAGACCGTGGACGCGCTGATGAAGCTCGACCTGGCTGCCGGCGTAGACGTCGAGATCAAGCTCTAAGAAGAGATTCCGGCGAGAGCCGTAATAACAAGGAAGGTACGTGGCAAGACCTGCCAACGACTTCTCGAAACGGGAAACCCGATGGTTCGGAAGGGCCTGAGTGGAATCCTTAAACAAAGAGGAAAGGCCTGGATCACTTTTCCCGGCCGCGACTCTCAAGAGGAATGAACCAATGCGTTCAGGTGTGATTGCACAGAAAGTGGGAATGACCCGCGTCTATAACGACGCCGGCGAACATATCCCGGTAACAGTTCTGCGTCTGGATAACGTACAGGTCGTCGCTCAGCGCACGGCCGACAAGAACGGCTACGTAGCGCTTCAGCTCGGTGCCGGTACGTCGAAGGTCAAGAACACGTCGAAGGGCCTTCGTGGTCACTTCGCCGCTGCGAGCGTTGAGCCCAAGGCCAAGCTCGTCGAATTCCGCGTTTCCGAAGACAACCTCATCGATGTCGGCGCTCAGCTGACCGCGAGCCATTTTGAAGCCGGCCAGCTGGTCGACGTCACGGGCACGACGATCGGTAAGGGTTTTGCTGGTGCCATGAAGCGCCACAACTTCGGTGGTCTGCGCGCGACCCACGGTGTTTCCGTTTCGCACCGTTCGCATGGTTCGACCGGTTCGAACCAGGATCCGGGCAAGGTCTGGAAGGGCAAGCGCATGGCTGGTCACATGGGCCAGACGCGCGTCACCACCCAGAACCTCGAAGTCGTTTCGACGGATGAAGATCGTGGTCTGATCCTTGTGAAGGGCGCCGTTCCCGGCTCCAAGGGTTCCTGGATCATCGTCCGCGACGCCGTCAAGTCGGCGAAGTAAGGGAGCCAAGCACATGGAATTCAACGTCAAGACCCTCGAGGGCAAGGACGCCGGCAAGGTTTCTCTGTCGGACGAAATCTTCGGTCTGGATCCCCGCGAAGATCTGATCGCGCGCATGATCCGCTACCAGCTGGCCAAGAAGCGCCAGGGTACGCACAAGACCAAGGGCCGTTCGGAAGTTTCCCGCACCGGTTCGAAGATGTACAAGCAGAAGGGCACCGGTCGTGCTCGTCACCATTCGGCCCGCGCCCCGCAGTTCCGCGGCGGTGGTAAGGCTCATGGCCCGGTTGTTCGCAGCCACGCCCATGACCTGCCGAAGAAGGTTCGTGCGCTCGCTCTGCGCCACGCCCTCTCTGCAAAGATGAAGTCGGAAGACGTGATCATCGTCGACAACCTGGTTGCGGCTGAAGCCAAGACCAAGCTGCTCGTCGGTACCTTCGCCTCGCTCGGCCTCACCAACGCTCTCGTCATCGGCGGTGCCGAAATCGACAGCAACTTCAAGCTCGCCGCTTCGAACATCCCGAACATCGATGTTCTCCCGGTTCAGGGCATCAACGTTTATGACATCCTGCGCCGTGGCAAGCTCGTGCTTTCCAAGGCTGCTGTGGAAGCTCTGGAGGAGCGGTTCAAATGACGGATCTTCGCCACTACGACGTGATCGTATCTCCGTCGATCACGGAAAAGTCGACCATGGTGTCTGAGTTCAACCAGGTCGTCTTCAACGTCGCCAAGGGTGCCAGCAAGCCGGAAATCAAGGCTGCTGTCGAGGCTCTCTTCGGCGTCAAGGTCACCGCCGTCAATACGCTCGTCCGCAAGGGCAAGACTAAGCGTTTCCGCGGCTTCGCCGGCAAGCAGAAGGACGTCAAGAAGGCCGTCGTGACGCTCGCCGAAGGTCAGTCCATCGACGTGTCGACGGGCGTCTGAGGTAGGGAACAAGAACAATGGCATTGAAAAGCTACAATCCGACGACCCCGAGCCAGCGTCAGCTGGTCATCGTCGACCGCTCGGGCCTCTGGAAGGGCAAGCCGGTCAAGGCGCTGACGGAAGGTCTCTCCAAGAGCGGTGGCCGTAACAACTACGGTCGCATCACCGCTCGCTTCATCGGTGGTGGTCACAAGCGCACCTATCGTCTGGTTGACTTCAAGCGTCGCAAGTTCGACGTCGAAGGCACCGTCGAGCGCCTGGAATACGACCCGAACCGTTCGGCCTTCATCGCTCTCGTGACCTACACGGACGGCGAACAGGCTTACATCCTGGCACCGCAGCGCATCGCCGCCGGCGACAAGGTCATCGCGTCTGAAAAGGCCGTTGACGTGAAGCCCGGCAACACCATGCCGCTGCAGTACATCCCGGTTGGTTCGATCGTTCACAACGTCGAAATGAAGCCCGGCAAGGGCGGTCAGATCGCACGTTCGGCTGGCACCTACGTCCAGCTCGTCGGCCGCGATGCCGGCATGGCGATCCTGCGCCTGAACTCGGGTGAGCAGCGTCTGGTTCCGGGCTCCTGCCTGGCCACCATCGGCGCCGTTTCCAACCCGGACCACGGCAACACCAACGACGGCAAGGCCGGTCGCACCCGCTGGCGCGGCAAGACCCCGCATAACCGCGGTGTCGTCATGAACCCGGTCGACCACCCGCACGGTGGTGGTGAAGGCCGCACCTCCGGTGGTCGCCACCCGGTTTCCCCGTGGGGTAAGCCCACCAAGGGCAAGCGGACTCGCTCGAACAAGTCGACCGACAAGTTCATCATGCGCTCGCGCCACCTGAAGAAGAAGTAAGAGAGGTAGTCAGAAATGGCTCGTTCAGTATGGAAAGGCCCGTTCGTCGACGGCTATCTTCTCAAGAAGGCTGAGAAGGTTCGCGAGACCGGCCGCAATGAAGTGATCAAGATGTGGAGCCGTCGCTCCACCATCCTGCCCCAGTTCGTCGGTCTCACCTTCGGCGTCTACAACGGCAGCAAGCATGTGCCCGTCTCTGTCAACGAAGACATGGTCGGCCACAAGTTCGGTGAATTCGCTCCCACGCGGACCTATTACGGTCACGGTGCGGACAAGAAGGCGAAGAGGAAGTAACGATGGGCAAGGCAAAAGCCGAACGCCGGCTGAAGGACAACGAAGCGCAGGCAGTCGCCCGCACGATCCGCGTCAGCCCCCAGAAGCTCAACCTGGTTGCCGCGCTCATCCGCGGCAAGAAGGTCGAGCGCGCTCTCGCTGACCTGGAATTCTCCCGTAAGCGCATCGCAGGCACGGTCCGCAAGACCCTTGAGTCCGCGATCGCCAACGCTGAGAACAACCATGATCTCGACGTCGATCAGCTGATCGTCGCCGAGGCCTATGTTGGCAAGTCGATCACCATGAAGCGTTTCCACGCTCGTGGCCGCGGCCGCGCTTCGCGCATCGAAAAGCCGTTCTCGCACCTCACCATCGTGGTGCGTGAAGTCGAAGCCAAAGGGGAGGCCGCATAATGGGTCAGAAAATCAATCCGATTGGCTTCCGTCTCGGGATCAATCGCACCTGGGATAGCCGCTGGTTTGCAGACAACGCCGAATACGGCAAGCTTCTGCACGAAGACCTGAAGATCCGCGCTTACCTCATGGAAGAGCTGAAGCAGGCCGGCATCGCCAAGGTCGTCATCGAGCGTCCGCACAAGAAGTGCCGCGTGACGATCCACTCGGCTCGCCCGGGTCTGATCATCGGCAAGAAGGGTGCAGACATCGAGAAGCTTCGCAAGAAGATCTCGTCGATGACCAACTCGGAAACGCACCTCAACATCGTTGAAGTGCGCAAGCCGGAAATCGACGCAACGCTCGTTGCCCAGTCGATCACCCAGCAGCTCGAGCGTCGTATCGCTTTCCGTCGCGCCATGAAGCGCGCCGTTCAGTCGGCAATGCGTCTCGGTGCCGAAGGCATCAAGATCACCTGCGCCGGCCGTCTCGGTGGTGCTGAAATCGCGCGTACGGAATGGTACCGCGAAGGTCGCGTGCCGCTTCATACCCTGCGCGCCGATATCGATTACGGCACGTCGGAAGCGGAAACCGCATACGGCATCTGCGGCGTCAAGGTTTGGATCTTCAAGGGCGAAATCCTTGAGCATGATCCGATGGCGTCTGAGCGTCGTGCACTCGAGGGCGATGCCCAGGGTCCGGCCAGCCGTGAACGTGGTGATCGTGGCGACCGTCGCCGCGAGAACGCTTGATTGAACGCTGGCGAAAGATAAGCTCGGAGAAGTAAGAAAATGTTGCAGCCAAAGCGTACAAAGTACCGCAAGCAGTTCAAGGGCCGCATCAAGGGCGTCGCCAAGGGCGGTTTTGATCTGGCATTCGGTGAATTCGGCCTAAAGGCTCTGGAACCGAACCGCGTGAACGCTCGCGAAATTGAAGCAGCCCGTCGGGCGATCACACGCTATATGAAGCGTGCTGGTCGCGTGTGGATCCGCGTATTCCCTGACGTCCCGGTCACGGCAAAGCCGACCGAAGTTCGTATGGGTAAGGGTAAGGGTTCGGTCGAATACTGGGCATGCAAGGTCAAGCCCGGCCGTATCATGTTCGAGATCGACGGCGTTTCGGAAGAGATCGCGCGCGAGGCACTTCGCCTCGGTTCCGCCAAGCTCTCTGTCACGACGCGCTTCGTACAGCGCATTGCAGAGTGAGGATCAAGTCGATGAAAGCCGTAGATGTACGCGCCATGAGCGCTGACCAGCTGAACGACGAGCTTGCAAAGCTGAAGAAGGAGCAGTTCAACCTGCGCTTCCAGAAGGCCACTGGCCAGCTCGAGAAGTCTTCCCGTATTCAGGAAGTCCGTCGTGATATCGCACGCGTGAAAACCATTGCCCGCCAGAAGGCGGCAGAAGCCAAGGCCTAAGGACCGAGAAATATGCCGAAACGCATTCTGCAGGGCGTAGTTGTCAGCGATAAGAACGACAAGACCATCGTCGTTCGCGTTGAGCGTCGATTCGCCCACCCGCTGCTTCAGAAGACCGTTCGCCGGTCCAAGAAGTACAAGGCACATGACGAGAACAACCAGTACAAGACCGGTGACGTCGTTTCCATCCAGGAATGTGCACCGATCTCCAAGGACAAGTGCTGGACGGTGATTGCCGCCCAGGCTTAATTTACGGACTTCCTGCGCAAGGGCTTGCACCTTGCGCAGAAATCTGTATGAAGCAGGCCACTGGCTGAGAACGCTCGGAATCGGGCGTTCTTTTGCTTTGAGCGCACGGAAGGTCCCTATGGGAAACCACCCTGTATTTATCTTCCCGCGCACATCAGAAATTTATCATAAGCCCGAATAGGGGGCCTCGGCCCAACCGTTCGGGTTACAACAAGAAGGCGACCTGACATGATTCAGATGCAGACTAACCTCGACGTCGCGGATAATTCCGGCGCACGTCGTGTCATGTGCATCAAGGTGCTGGGCGGTTCTAAGCGCAAGTACGCTTCCATCGGCGACATCATTGTCGTTTCGATCAAGGAAGCGATCCCGCGCGGCCGCGTGAAGAAGGGTGACGTGATGAAGGCGGTTGTCGTGCGCACCGCCAAGGACATCCGTCGCGCTGACGGCAGCGTCATTCGATTCGATAACAACGCAGCTGTTCTTATCGACAACAAGAAAGAGCCGATCGGCACCCGTATCTTCGGACCGGTTCCGCGCGAACTTCGCGCCAAGAACCACATGAAGATCATCTCGCTGGCTCCAGAAGTACTGTAAGGGAGCGGGAAGCGATGAATAAGATCCGCAAGGGCGACAAGGTCGTCGTACTCGCTGGCAAGGACAAGGGCCGTTCGGGCGAAGTCCTCCAGGTCATGCCGAAGGAAGACCGTGCGGTCGTCCGTGGCATCAATGTTGTCAAGCGCCACCAGCGCCAGACGCAGACCGCGGAAGCCGGTATCATCAGCAAAGAAGCCTCCATCCACCTGTCGAACATCGCAATCGTCGACAAGGACGGCAAGCCGACCCGCGTTGGCTTCAAGGTCGTTGACGGCAAGAAGGTTCGTGTGGCCAAGCGTTCGGGAGAAGTGATCGATGGCTGAGGCAAAGTATGAGCCGCGGCTCAAGG
>JAIXSF010000104.1 GCA_027484835.1 Rhizobiaceae bacterium
ATCTCGGCGAGCGGCTTCAGGTGAAAGATCCCGTCTGCCGACAGCGTCTCGGTCCAATAGGTATTGTCGTCCTCAGGCGTCGCGTGGCACAGAAACACCTCGTCGCCGATCCGCGCCGTTTCCGGAAGGCCGCGGATCCGGTCGAGCTGGGAAGGCGACAATTGCGGATAACTCGGCTTTTCCCAATCGCCCATCTCCTCGAAAGGTCGATCGATCAGCGCCCGGTCGTGATTGCCGCGCACGGTCAGGGCGTCGAGCGGCAGCAGCAGATCCGCCGTCAGGCCTGCCTCAAGCGGCCCCGAAAAGCTATCGCCGAGATTGACGATCTGATCGATCCCCTGTGCCCGGATATCGGCTATGACCGCCTCAAGCGCCAGATGGTTCCCATGGATGTCAGCAATCGCGGCAAAACGCATGCTCAGCTTCCCCGATAGGTCGAATAGCCATAGGGCGAGAGCAAGAGTGGCACGTGATAATGCGCCGTGGTGTCGGAGATCCCGAAGCGGATCGGGATCACGTCGAGAAAGGGCGGCTCGGTGAGCGCAAACCCCTTGGCCTTCAGATAATCGCCGGCATGGAAGAGCAGTTCATATTGCCCGACCTGAAACGTATCGCCGATCAACATCGGCCCGCCATCGACCCGGCCGTCATCATTGGTGAAGCCGGTCTTGATCCGCTCCGCCTCCTCGCCATTCATCCGCATCAGCTGGATGCGAAGACCCTGGGCTGGCTTGCCGAGAGCGGTATCGAGGACATGGGTGGTGAGGCCGGTCATATCTGGGGCTCCCGAATCGTGAAGGGGGTCTCGAAGAAGAATTCCTCGAGATTGTTGCCGGGTCCGTCACGATCCACAACCAGGAAATCACTCACCTCACCGATCGCCATCAGGGGATGGTGCCAGGTGTTGCGCCGATAGTTCACGCCCTGATGCGGGGCAGCGAGAAACACCTGCGGCTCGCCCGGCTGGCCGTCCTCATCGGGCGAAACGGCCACCAGGAACGGACGGCCCGACAGCGGCGAGAAACTCTGGCTGCCGAAGGGATGACGCTCCATCATGCCGATCTCGTAGGGAAAGGCGCGCGGCTGGCCGCGGAAGATATTGACGATCACCCGGGCTCCCTCGCCCGCAATCTCCGGCGAAAACAGGGCATGAAACCGTTCCGTCGTACCACCGTTAATCAACCGCATGGTCGAGGGATCGGCCTCGATCACCTCGCCAAAAGGCGCAAATGTTTCGGCCGTCAGCGGACGGATTGAGAGGTCGATGGGCAAAGGGGTCATTCTCCCTCGGGATAAATGTGGATTAGGGAGTCGACGATCCGAACCAGATTAAGCGCTTCATGCTTCGCAGTCTGGTACACATAATCGAGATTTATGTCGAAATACCCGTGCGCCATCCGGTTACGCATGCCACGGATCGTCACCCAATCGATTTCAGGATGCTCTGCAACGAAGTCCGGCGAAAACGCTTCGAGTTGGACAACGCTCTCGCTTGCCATCAAAAGACTCATCCCGACGCCACGTTGAACAAGAAGATTCGTGCGGAACTCTTGCAGACCGAGCGCGCCCAACAGCTCATGGGCATCCAAGGATGCGCTTCGGATCCGTTCGAGAAGCGAGCGAATACGATGTTCACGCTTCATATTGGCAGCGCTTCCGCCAGGATACGTCCCCGATGCTTCTGAGGTATCTCGCTGGTCGTCACGAGATGCACCGGCACTCCCTCTAAAAGATCTTCGAGGGCAGACTGCAACCCGCCAAGCGTCATCAGGGAAGAACCCGGAAGCGCATCGACGAGAATATCGAGATCACTGTCTGAGCGGTCTTCTCCGCGCGCAACGGAACCGAAGACACGAGGATTCGTCGCGTTGTGGCGTGCTGTCACCTCGCGGATCAAAGCTCTCTTTCGTTCCAGCACATCTGACGGTCGCATCACCGGACTCCTTGACGACAATATATGTCACAGCGGCCGCAAACAAAAGACGCCCGGCTATTGCCTAGCCCCTCAAACGAAAACAGCGCCGGTGTTTCCACCGGCGCTGCAATCATTATGGCTCAACCTGAAATCAGGCGGCGTTCTTGGCGTAATCGGCCGTCGGCACTTCCGAAATCGTCTTCAGAACGATCGAAGCGATCTGGTAGGGGCAGCCCTGCGAGTTCGGGCGGCGATCTTCCAGGTAACCCTTGTAGCCGTTATTGACGAAGGAGTGCGGAACACGGATCGAGGCACCACGGTCAGCAACGCCGTAGGAGAACTTGTTCCACGGAGCGGTCTCGTGCTTGCCGGTCAGGCGCAGATGGTTGTCCGGACCGTAGACGTCGATATGCTCCTGCCAGTTCTTGGCAAAGGCTGCCATGAGGGCTTCGAAGTATTCCTTGCCGCCTACTTCGCGCATGAAGGTGGTCGAGAAGTTGCAGTGCATGCCCGAGCCGTTCCAGTCGGTATCGCCCAGCGGCTTGCAGTGGAACTCGACGTCGATGCCGTACTTTTCGCAGAGGCGGAGCAGCAGGTAGCGAGCGATCCAGATCTGGTCGGCAGCCTTCTTGGAGCCCTTGCCGAACACCTGGAATTCCCACTGGCCCTTGGCCACTTCGGCATTGATGCCTTCGTGGTTGATGCCGGCTTCGAGGCAGAGGTCGAGATGCTCTTCGACGATTTCACGGGCGATCGAGCCAACGTTCTTGTAGCCGACGCCGGTGTAGTACGGGCCCTGAGGAGCCGGGTAGCCCTGCTCCGGGAAGCCGAGCGGACGACCGTTTTCGTAGAAGAAGTATTCCTGTTCGAAACCGAACCAGGCGCCTTCGTCGTCGAGGATTGTGGCGCGGCTGTTGGACGGATGCGGGGTGACGCCGTCAGGCATCATGACTTCGCACATGACGAGAGCGCCGTTCGTGCGAGCCGGGTCGGGATAGATGGCGACCGGCTTCAGCACGCAATCCGACGAGTGGCCTTCGGCCTGCATCGTGGAGGAGCCGTCGAAGCCCCAGAGCGGCAGCTGTTCCAGGGTCGGGAAGCTGTCGAATTCCTTGATCTGCGTCTTGCCACGCAGGTTCGCTACCGGCTTGTAGCCATCGAGCCAGATATACTCGAGCTTAAACTTGGTCATGGTGCTCTCTCTTCAGTCTCGCGCCATTCATGCGCAACAGAGGGGTGATTCTCCGGCTTGCCCGGGAGTCGGAGAAGAAAAAGCAGGAAGCGTGCCAGTTTGCAGACGGACCGCGAAATGCGGCCATTTTGTCGCAGGCGATCCGCCAAATCGCGGGCATTGCAGGCCTTTCTTTAACAGATTGAGCGCATACTCATGGAACCAGAGGCGCGTGTCGGGTGTTGTCAGCCCACCAAAGATCACGAAAGCGCTGTGATGATTTTAAATTCATCACTTTTTCTGCTTCGATATTGCCCATAAAATAGGCATTTTGCACTTTTCATGTGCATTTCAGTTTCAGACGTGGTAAGCATGAACGATCGAGACAACACTCGGTGAAACGAGAGGTAGTAGCATGACAACGAACATGGTTCGGGAATCGGCGAAGATCTACGAATTCCCGGTGCGTGACCTGGCCCGGCTGAACGCCATGCGTGAGCGCCAGACGCCGAAACCCGTGATCTATGAGAGCGGTTCGGCAAGCTGGTATCACGAGGAAGCGATCCGCGAAGCCGAACGGGCGCCGAAGCAGTAAGGGCGAAAGCCCAACAAGAAAGCCGCCCGCATTGCGGACGGCTAAAAGCATGCGACGAGCGGGCCAAAGCCCGCTCTTTTCGTTTCCACCTACTTTTAAGCCTTGGTGCCGAACAGGCGCAGGCGCATCACGCCGCCATCCGGATGCATGGCAATCCGCACATGCGTCACCGGGCCGATCTTCTGCACCTGATCCCCTTCATAGAGATGCTCGGCATCCATCTGCATCTTCTGCCGGGTCAGGATCGGCTTCCACTGTTCGGAGGCTGCAATTTCCGCTTCGCTGAAGGTGTCGCCGGCCTCCGGCAGATAGGCGCCAAGCAGCTCGCAGGTATCGGGGTAATTGCCCTTGTAGAAATGCGTGTCGATCAGCACCCGGTTGATGACGCCGGCATGGCCGAGCCGGATGATCGCCCAGTCATGGCCTGGACCACGGCGGCGCTTGGTTTCCCAGCCATCGCCCATATTGGTGCCGCGACCGGGCGACAGGATCTTGTCGGGATGGCCGTAATGGGCATCCGACCAGGCGAGCGATTTTGCGCCATGGAAGATATAGGCGAGATCGATCTCTTGGGCTTCACCGACCTTCGACCAGTCGAAATGCGCCGCGCCATAGACGCGCAAACGCGCCACACCGCCATCCGGATAGATATGCAGGCGCAGATGCGTCCAGACCTTCGATGTATCGGCATTCTTGAAGAAATGCTGCGCCGAGGCACCCAGCGGAGACTTCGTCACGAGCTCCGTCCAGACCGTCGCATCGGTCGGATCGCCGCTCTCGACATGGGCCACCTCGATCGAGCAATGCGGCGGATAATTGCCGGTGAAGAAGCGCGTATCGACATCGAAGCCGAAGATGCGGCCCGGCATGGCAAGCCGGATGACGGCGTAGTCATGCCCCGGCACGCGTTTGCGGCGGCTTTCCCAGCCATCCATGTATTTGCCGTTATCGTCGTAAAGATCCGGATCGAATGTCGCGGGATCATCGTTCAGCATGCGCGCCACCGGCGCGAAGAACTCGTCGGTAGAGAAGATGCCCACGGCACCGAGGCGCGCAGACGCAAGGTTGACGGCACCGGCGGCGAAATCCGGCAGAACGACGGTCGAGGTCTCAAGCATATCAGTGTGTCTCCGGAAGCAGGCTTTGGAGGCGAAGCCTGGCGATTTTTTCCACCTGCTGGCAGGCGGTGTCGAATTCCTGATCTTGGGCGTTGGCGATGCGCGTCTCGAAGGCGGCGAGAATGTCGTCCTTCGTCAGCCCCTTGACCGCGATGATGAAGGGAAAGCCGAATTTCTCGACATAAGCCGTATTCAATTCGGTGAAGCGGGTGTGCTCGTCAGCGCTCAACCGATCGAGACCAGCGCCAGACTGTTCGCGTTTGCTGTCTTCCGTCAGTTCGCCTGCAATCGCGAGCTTGCCCGCGAGATCCGGGTGCGCGCGCAAGACGCCCAGCCGCTCGTCCTGGCTTGCTGTGCGAAACATCGCCGCCATCGCATCATGCACGTCGAGCGCCGTCAGCGGCTCCTCGATCATGCCTGCATCGAAGGCCCGTTCCGCAATGAAGGGCGAATGTTCGAACACCCCGCCGAAACGCTGAACGAAGTCCGCTCTGTCCATGCCGTCAATCCAGTATCATGTAAGGCCGCAGCTGCGAGAGCAGCGGCAAGGAGGGGCCGCCCGCGCATTCCGCGAAGCAGTCGATGACAAGGATTAGCCGAGCCCCCTGGTCTTGTCGAGTTTCCGAAGGCGACAGGCACTTTCAACACAAACGCCATGGTTCTTCGCTTGCAGCAGACCCGGATCGACCTATCTACAGGTCGCTTCTCCCATGACTTTTGAAAGGATACCCCATGCCGATTGCCAAAGGCTATGCCGCAACGGATGCCTCCAAGCCATTGGTTCCCTTCACCTTCGAGCGTCGCGAACCGAACGCGGACGACGTGGTGATCGAGATCAAGTTCTCCGGCATCTGCCATTCCGACATCCACCAGGCCCGCAACGAATGGGGCAACTCGACCTTCCCCATGGTCCCCGGCCACGAGATCGCCGGCATCGTGACATCAGTCGGCTCCAGCGTTTCGAAATACAAGGTCGGCGACCGCGTCGGCGTTGGCTGCTTCGTCAATTCCTGCCTGCATTGCGAGCGCGACCTCTACCGCGAACAGTATATGCCTGGTCTCGTCGGCACCTATAACTCCACGGAAGTCGACGGCGTGACCCCGACGCAGGGCGGCTATGCCGACTCGATCGTCGTGCAGGAAGATTACGTCCTCTCCATCCCGGACAACCTGCCGCTCGACAAGGCAGCGCCCCTGCTCTGCGCCGGCATCACGCTCTATTCGCCGCTCAGCCACTGGAAGGCCGGCCCTGGCAAGAAGGTCGCCGTCATCGGCATGGGCGGTCTCGGTCACATGGGCGTCAAGATCGGCGCCGCCATGGGTGCTGACGTCACGGTCCTCAGCCAGAGCCTGTCGAAGAAGGAAGACGGCCTCGCCTTCGGCGCCAAGGAATACTACGCCACCTCGGATCCGGAGACCTTCAAGACGCTCGCCGGCTCCTTCGACCTGATCCTCTGCACCGTCAGCGCCGAGATCGACTGGAACGCCTACCTGAACCTTCTCAAGGTCGACGGCACCATGGTCCTGCTCGGCGTGCCGGAAAATCCGGTGCCCGTGCATGCCTTCGCCCTGATCGCCGGCCGTCGCAGCCTAGCCGGCTCGATGATCGGCTCGATCCAGGAAACCCAGGAAATGCTGGACTTCTGCGGCAAGCACGACATCACCCCGGAGATCGAGATCATCGACATCGCCCAGGTGAACGAAGCCTATGAGCGCGTCATCAAGAGCGATGTCCGCTACCGCTTCGTCATCGACATGGCGACCCTCGACAAGGGCTGAGCTGCGAATACGGAATGAAAGGGGGGCCGGCATCACTGCCGGCCCTTTGTCTTTTCGAGCCCCCCCAAACGCGACGTCATCCTCGGCCTTGTGCCGAGGATCTACAATCGTCGAGTAAAATCAGACGTTTGCAGATGCTCGGGACACGCCCGAGCATGACTGCCAAAGGGCCGACGGCGTTCAGACCTGCAACTGATACCCATTTCGCTCCGGAAACGGCCAATCCGCGAGCAAGGCCATATCCGGCCTGAAAATCTCCACCTTCAACGGATAACACTTGGCCACATCGCTCGAATGGCTGGTGCTGCAATCCCCACCCGGGCAGGCCGAGAGCGCTCCCAAGAGATCGATCTCCGCGAACATTTCGAGGAAGTCCCCGGGACGCACAGGGCTCGCCTTCATGAAATACTGCTGCGTATTGCGGGTGAAACCGGTGCACATGAAGACGTTCAACACATCATGCACATGCGGTTCGACTGCCTTGATGTCGGATCCGGTGTGATGCGCCAGCGCCCGGCAAAGGTTGGAATGGCAGCAATGATGGTAATCGCCGCCTGAGAGCAGCCGGTTGGTATAGGGATCGCAGCGCGTGCCGATCACATCATGCACCCCGCCACCGAATTCGTCGAAACCATACCACCCGAGCGTATCATGGCTTATCGTTGCCATGGAGCGAAGCGAGGGCAGATTGCTCCAGAGACGGTTGCCGGTCGTCACATGCGTCGCATGCAGCGCCCGCGTCTTGCCGGAGAAGAAGCGCTCAGAAAGGTCGTTTGCGTTCCAGAGGTTCAGGTCGCCGACCTGCGGCCCCTCGACGCTGACGATGCGGAAGAAATGCCCCTTCGGCACTTCAAACGTATTGCCCTCCCGCGGCGGAACGATCACCTCACCGACCTTCTCCATCGTCGTCCGCGCCCGCTCCAAAATGCTCATGTCGGGTGCAACAAGCGACTCGACCGGGTAGCAGACGACGGGCTTCACGGCGCGGCGGGCAGCCGCATCGGCGGGAACGGGGATATGGGCGTTGAACGGCGACATGGGCGGCTCCGGGGATCGGCAAGGAGATGAGGCTTGCCGCAAGGTGCCCCACCTGCCCACTCAAGACAACCGCCTCTCTTCTTGCCCCATGGACAAGTCTGGCTTAGTCATGAAACCATGAAACTGCCACCGCTCCCAACACTCCGCGCCTTCGAGGCCGCCGCCCGCCGCGAAAGCTTCATGCAGGCCGCAACCGAACTCGGCATGACGGCAGCGGCCGTCAGCCAGCATGTGAAGTCGCTGGAGGAATGGCTGGGGCTTGCCCTCTTCGAACGCCGCCCGCGTGGCGTGCGCCTCAATGCTGACGGCCGCGAACTCGGCGCCGCCTGCTCGGAAGGCCTCGGCCACATCGCCCGCGCCGCAGAACGGCTGACCGCCCGCAAATCTTTGGCCCGCGCAAGCCTTGCCTGCATGCCCTCGGTTGTCACCCACTGGCTCGGCCCCCGCCTGCCCCGCTTCCGCGCCGCGCATCCCG
>JAIXSF010000070.1 GCA_027484835.1 Rhizobiaceae bacterium
CGCGTGCCAAGGGCGTGAAGGAAAAGATCGTTCTGCTCGTGCATGTCCTGCGCAACAGCCTGATCCCGGTCGTCACCGTCATTGCGCTTGGCGTGCCGACGATCTTCTCAGGCGCCATCATCACCGAACAGGTCTTCCGCGTGAACGGCCTCGGCCAGCTGCTGATCACCGCGATCCAGGGCGCAGACATCCCGCTCGTGCAGACGCTGACCTTCATCTTCGCGATCCTGATCGTGCTCTTCAACCTGATTGCCGACGTTCTCTACGGCATACTCGATCCGAGGATCCGCTATGAGTGACGCCGCCATCGTGACCGCAACAGCACCGCAGACAAGGCCCCAGAGCGGCGGCTTCTGGCCCATGCTCTGGCGCCAGTTCCGCGCCCACAAGGGCGGCGTCGCCGGCCTGATCGTGTTTACCTTCATCGTGCTGGCCGTGTTCATCGGCCCCTATATCCACACGATCGACCCGAACAAGATCGACATCCGCGCCAAGAACCAGGGCCCTTCCTGGGAACACCCCTTCGGCACGGACAATCTCGGCAAGGACATGCTGGCCCAGGTGCTCGCAGGCGGCCAGATCTCGCTCGCCGTCGGTATGGCGGCCATGTTGCTGGCGCTGGTGGTGGGGACGCTGGTGGGCGTGCTCTCGGGCTATTCCCGCAAGCTCGACGGCCCGCTCATGCGCTTGACGGATCTCTTCCTGGCGCTGCCGCTCCTGCCGCTCCTCCTGGTAATCATCATGCTCTTCCGCGACACGCTGCGGGCGGCCTTCGGGCCGGAAACCGGCATCTTCATCCTGATCGTCTTCGTCATCGGCATCACGAGCTGGATGCACACGGCCCGCATTGTCAGAGGCGACGTGCTGGCGATCAAGAGCCAGGAATTCATCCTGGCGGCCAAGTCGAGCGGCATGCGCGAACACCGGATCATCATCAAGCACATCCTGCCAAACGTCATGTCCTCGATCATGGTCTCGGCAACGCTTGGCATTGCGACCGCCATCATCACCGAATCCGCGCTGTCCTTCCTAGGCCTCGGCTTCCCGCCCGACTTCCCCACCTGGGGCCGCCTGCTGTTCGACGGTGCCAACTTCCTGCAGATCAACCCCTCCCGCGTCCTCTGGCCGGGTCTCGCGATCTCGCTGACGGTTCTGAGCGTGAACTATATCGGCGACGCGATCCGCGATGCGCTCGATCCGAAGGCGTTGAAGCATTGAGACAGGAAAAGCGGGCGTGTCAGCGCCCGCTTGGTCTGCCGAGCAACCATCGTGCCGCAAACCAGCTTCCACAGGCCCAGACAGTCCCCGCTGCCCAGCCACCGAGCACGTCGGTCGGATAATGCACGCCGAGATAGATGCGGCTAAGGCCGATCAGGAGCGTCAGGACGACGGCGACCAGCGGGAAGAAGTAGCGCAGCGAAGGCGTTTCCTCGAGCCGCGACAGCATCGCACCAAGCGTCAGATAGGTGATGGCGGACAGCATGGCATGGCCGCTCGGAAAGCTCATGTCGGTCACTTCGACGAGGTGCTGCACCACTTCCGGGCGGGGCCTTGCAATGCCGATCTTCATCGCGCTGCTCAACGCCCAACCGCCGAGGATCGACACTGTGACGAAGGCCGCCGTGCGGTATTTGTGGCGAAGCACCAAGTAGACGACAACAAGGGTGACGAGCAGGGTGAGCACAGTCACGCCACCCAGCGCCGTGATATCCACCATCATCTTGGTTAGCCAGGCAGGGCCGACCGGCATCGCCGGATCGGAGGGATCGCGCAGCATCAAGAGCACGCCTTCATCGAAGGCCCGCGTCTCGCCTTCCAGCACCTCACCCGTCAGTTCGAACAGGAAATAGGCGACAAGGGCGGCGACCAGCGCCGTCAGCCAGACACGCTTTTCTGCGGCCGACGCAATGCGGGTGAGTTGATGCTTGAAACGCTGCATGGATGGGATCCTGATCGGTAACTTCGGTCTACATCGCGTCGGAACGCAAGCGCGTCAACCGCGACGCGAAAAGCAAATGTGGGCGGGTCGCCGTTGTTCCATGATCACGCGAAGCTTGATCTTCGCGTCCACCCCCGCCACTCTCCGCCCACTGAAGCGGAGACATCCATGCCCCATGGCCCCCTCAACCTCCTGACCGATATCGACGGCCTCTCGGTCGGCAATGCCACGGATCTGACGCTCGGGTCCGGCGTGACGGTGATCGTCTTCGATGAACCGGCAACCGCCTCGGGCACGGTGCTCGGCGGCGCGCCGGGTGGGCGTGACCTGACGCTGCTTGATCCCTCGATGACGGTGCAACAGGTCGATGCCTTCGTGCTCTCGGGCGGCTCGGCCTTCGGGCTGGATGCGGCCGGCGGCGCGCAGTCGGGTTTGCGGGCGGCTGGCCGCGGCTTTGCCGTGGGCTCGGTGCGGGTGCCGATTGTGCCACAGGCGATCCTGATGGATCTCCTGAACGGCGGCGACAAGGACTGGGGTCTGCATGCCCCCTATCGCGATCTCGGCTACGAGGCCTATCATAACGCCGCAAAGGGCGCTTTCCCGCTCGGCACGGTGGGTGCGGGAACGGGTGCGACGACGGCGAACCTGAAGGGCGGCCTCGGCTCGGCAAGCGCCATCTCCTCATCGGGCCACACCATCGCCGCCCTCGTCGCCGTTAACGCCATGGGTTCGGTGGTGATCGGCGACGGCCCGCATTTCTGGGCGGCTCCCTTCGAGGAGGGCCAGGAATTTGGCGGACTTGGCCAACCCGCCCATGTCGGCGCAGAGGACCGGGCGATGCGCATCAAGGGCCTGCGGCTCACGGCAACCACCATCGGCGCCGTGGTCACCGACTGCACGCTCTCCAAACCCGAACTTCACCGCCTGTCAATCGCCGCCCATGACGGCCTGGCCCGCGCAGTACTCCCGGCGCATCTGCCATTCGATGGCGACACGATGTTTGCCGCCTCAACGGGAAAGCGCGAAAGCAACGGCGCAGCCGACCTCATGGAACTCTGTCATCTGGCAACGCTGGTGACGGCGCGCGCCATTGCTCGCGGGGTCTTCGAGGCCGTGGCACTGCCTAATGCGGATGCGCAGCCGGCCTGGCGTGACAGGTGGGGGTGATCCTTTCTCCCCCTTGGTGGGGGAGAAAGCGATATCGATGGATTAGGCGAGCGAAAGCCGCCTGAACATCTGAAATCGCAAGTGAGGGGGTCCGTTCGTCATGCCATCACCACTGATCCCCTTACCGCGAAAATCTGAAGTTTAGCCGGCTTGCGCTCGCCTAAGCCTTCGATTTTCCATCCTCTCCCACAAGGGGAGAGCCCCCCGCCCTCCACTTTCGTCCAACCCACCCTTGACCCAAGTCAAGGACAACCGACCTTCCGCCACAGAGATTGCCCGCCAAGGTTGGTCATGCCTTCGACGCAGACCAGCTGCAGATTGACGCGGATCGGGGGAGGACGGTTCGACAATGGAAGACGAAGGCGACATGGAAAGACCAGTCCTCACCAACCGCTTGTTCGACGAGCTGAAACTCGGCGATGCGGCAAGCCTCACCCGTGTGATCGGCCCCGATGACATCGAACTCTTCGCGGCGCTGTCCGGCGACAACAATCCCATGCCGCTCGGTCAGTCGTTGATCCCGGCCGGCGTGATTTCGGCGGTACTCGATACCCGCCTGCCCGGCCCCGGCACCGTCTATCTCGGACAGGATCTGGAGTTCTGGAAGGACATCGCGACCGGCGACCGGATCACCGCGACCGTGACCCTGATGCGCAAGGAAAGCGATGGTCACACGCTGATCTTCGACACCCGCTGCGTCAATCAAAGGGGCGAACCCGTGCTCGTCGGCAAGGCCCGGGTTCGCGCGCCGAGCGAGCGCATCAGCTGGTCGGAAAATGCAGCACCCGATGTCTCGCTGCAGCGCCACGACCGCTTCGACGCCATTGTCGCCGAGGCCCGCAGCCTGCCGATGGTTAAGACGGCGCTTGTCCATCCCTGCTCGCCGGAAGCGATCGAAGCGGCTGTCGAGATACGCGACGAAGGCCTGCTGGAGCCGATCCTGATCGGCCCGGAGACGAGGATCCGCGCCGCCGCCGAAAAGGCCGGCATCTCCATCGATGGCTTCGAGATCATGTCGACCGAACACAGCCATGCGGCAGCGGCCCTCGCCGTCGAGCTTGCGGTTGCCGGCAAGGTCGGCTCTGTCATGAAGGGCAGCCTGCATTCCGACGAACTGCTCGGCGCCGTCGTCGGTAGCGGCTCGGGACTTCGCACCGAACGCCGCGTCAGCCATGTCTATGTCATGGACGTGCCGGCCTATTCCAAGCTTCTGATCGTCACGGATGCGGCGATCAACATCGCGCCGACGCTCGAGCACAAGCGCGACATCTGCCAGAACGCCGTCGATCTCATGCATATGCTGGGCGTGCCCGAGCCCAAGGTCGCGGTGCTCGCCGCGGTCGAAACGGTCAACGACAAGATGCCCGCGACACTGGAGGCCGCAGCCTTGACCGTGATGGCAGCACGCGGCCAGATCCGGGGGGCCAAGGTCGACGGCCCGCTTGCCTTCGACAATGCGATCAGCATGGAAGCCGCCCGCACCAAGGGCATCGTCTCCCCCGTCGCCGGCGACGCCGACATCCTGCTGGTGCCGGATCTCGAAGCCGGGAACATGCTCGCCAAACAGCTCCTCTACTTCGCCAATGCCGATGCAGCCGGCCTGGTGCTCGGCGCCCGCGTGCCGATCATTCTCACCAGCCGCTCCGACAGCTTGCGGGTCCGCATCGCCTCGGCGGCCCTGGCGAAGCTCGTAGCTGCCAAGCGTGCGGCAGCCCTTGGTGGCAAGGCATGAGCCAGAAACTGCTGCTGACTTTCAATGCCGGCTCTTCCACGGTGAAGATCGGCATCTTCACCCGCGAGCAGGATGGCGCAAAGCGCATCGGCAAGGGCGTCATCGACTTCCGATCCGAGCCTTTGAGCTTCCATCTCATCGAGGGCCCGCAGGTCTTCGACGTGCCCCTCGTAGCGAAGACCGATGATTTCTTGCACGACGTGCTGGAAGAGGTCTTCGACTGGCTCTCGGAGCATTATGATCTCGACGCAGTCTCGGCGGTCGGCCATCGCGTCGTGCATGGCGGAGATCTCTTTGCTGATGCCGTCAGAATCGACGAGACGAGCTTGGCCGGCATCGAGAGCCTCGTGACACTGGCTCCGCTGCACCAGCCGCAGAACCTGCGCCTCATCAGGGCCATCGCCGCGCTGAAACCGGGGCTTGCCCAGACCGCGTCCTTCGATACCGCCTTCCACCGAACCCAGTCCGACACGGTCAGGCGCTTCGCCATTCCGCGCGAATGGTTCGACAAGGGCGTCAAGCGCTACGGCTTTCATGGCTTGTCCTATGCCTATATCGCCGGTGTCCTGAAAACGCTGGAACCAGAAACGGCAGGCGGCCGCGCCGTCGTCGCCCATCTCGGCTCCGGCGCCAGCCTCTGCGCGCTCGAACATGGCTTGAGCCGTGACACCTCGATGGGCTTTTCCACCATCGACGGCGTGCCCATGGCAACCCGCTCCGGTGCCATCGATCCCGGCGTGCTCTTCCACCTGATCGACGCCCATGGGCTGAGCGTCAAACAGGTCGAGGAGATGATCTACAAGCAGTCCGGCCTGCTCGGTCTCTCCGGCCTCAGCGCCGACAGCCGGGTGCTCTTGGAA
Organism: Rhizobiaceae bacterium; assembly: GCA_027484835.1. Lineage (GTDB taxonomy): Bacteria > Pseudomonadota > Alphaproteobacteria > Rhizobiales > Rhizobiaceae > Allorhizobium. Next base: position 5,699 of record JAIXSF010000070.1, read on the forward strand.
ACGCCGTCGAAAGAGGCCCGCGAGGCACTCGATGTCTTCACGTTTCGCATCGCCGGCGAAGTGGCGCGGCTTGCGGCGTCCCTCGGCGGCCTCGACACCCTGGTCTTCACCGCCGGCATTGGCGAGAACCAGCCGGCAATCCGCCGCTCGGTCATAGAGCGCCTGCGCTTTCTCGGCCTCCTGCTCGACAGCGAAGCGAACGATCACAATGAAGCGGTGATCTCCCGGGAAGAAAGCCGCGTGAAGATCCGGGTCATCGCAACCGACGAGGAGCAGGTGATTGCAGATGACTGCCTGAGGCTTCTTGGCTGAGATGTTCTGGCGCCAATGACACCAAAGCGTCATGAAACGCGCCTAGAGACGCTCTCGACGGAAGCGGATGGAGAGGCTCGGACATGCTGCGACAGACGGATGCAACGGGTGAAGCCCATGAAGCAGCGCGCGGTGAGGCCCTGATCCTCTCCAATGCCCGCGTCGTGACAACGGGTCATGTGCTGCATGGCTCTGTTGTGGTCGAAAACGGTGAGATCGTAGAAATACACGAAGGC
>JAIXSF010000087.1 GCA_027484835.1 Rhizobiaceae bacterium
CCTGACTGCGCAGAAGCGATGGGCGCATCGCCCAGGGGTCGAAATTGAAACAGGCGGTGCCGCTCGCTGCCGCATGAAAGGCCGGATCGATATAGTCGGGGCCGGCCTTGCCGGGGGCCAGCGGAACACCGCGGCGTTTCAGCGCGCGCATCAGGCCAAGCGTCACCACCGTCTTCCCCGAACCGGATGCCGGCGCGGCGATCAGCAGTCCGCTCATGCCGAGTCTTTCCGATCCACGGCGAAGGGGTCGGGCAGAAGCTTGCGGCCCGAAAGCGCTCCCAGCCAGTCAAGCGATGGCCTCAGTCGCACGACCTCGCCGATGACGACGATGGCAGGTGGCTCGATCCCGGCCGCGAGCATGTCGGCCTCGGCCCGTCCGAGCGTGGTTTCGAGAACCGTCTGCTCCGGGGTCGCGGCATTGCAGACAAAGGCCACAGCTTCGTCGGCACGACGGCCGGCGATCATCAGATTGGACGCGATCTGCCCCATGTGCTTCATCGCCATATACATGACGATCACCGGCGAGCCACGGCCGATGGCATCCCAGTCGATCCTGTCGGGGACGACGCCGGAAGAATCATGCCCGGTCAGGAATGTCACCGCATGGTTGACCTCGCGATGTGTGACGGGAATGCCGGCATAGGCAAGGCCCCCGATGCCGGCGGTGATGCCCGGCACGATGCGGAACGGGATGCCGTGTTCGATCAGCGTCAAAGCCTCTTCGCCACCGCGACCGAAGACGAAGGGATCGCCGCCCTTGAGGCGCAGCACACGGTGGCCGGCCTTCGCGAGCTCGACCAGCCGCGGCGAAATGTCGCGCTGCTTGGCAGACGGCTTGCCGCCGCGCTTGCCGGCATATTCGAGGATAGCACCGGTCCGGGCAAGTTTCAGGCAGTCTTCGTTGACGAGCGCGTCATGCACGATGATGTCGGCTTCCGACAGCCCCTTGGCGGCCAGCAATGTCAGGAGACCAGGGTCGCCGGGGCCTGCGCCGGCCAGCCACACATGACCGCGCTCGATGGCCGGCAGGCTTGTGGGAAGGGCAAGACGCAGTGTGTCACTCATGCTCATGGTCTAGGCCCCGTGCGGTAAAATTGCAATTCCGGCAGCGCGCTTTCCGCGCGGAATCTGCCGCCTTCCACCTTCCTCAAGGCGACCGGCTCGCCTATAAGCGAGCCATGAGTGACGCGGATCGACAGGGCGCCAGCGACGTGACCGACGGCAACCGGCTTGGGAAGCCGGAGGGCGCGCCGTTGCGCACCGGCTGGACCACCGGCGCCTGCGCCACGGCGGCGACCAAGGCTGCCTTTACCGCGCTCCTGACCCGGACCTTTCCTGATCCCGTGACGATCACTCTGCCGAAAGGCGAGACGCCGGCCTTCGCCTTGGCACGCGAGGGCTTCGACGGCGAGAGCGCGTTTGCTGGCATCGTCAAGGATGCGGGCGATGATCCGGATGTAACCCATGGTGCCACCGTAATCGCGACGGTGACGCGTCTAGCCCCCGGAAGCGGCATCCACTTTGTGGCTGGCGACGGTGTCGGTACCGTCACCAAGGCCGGCCTGCCAATCGCCGTCGGCGAAGCCGCGATCAATCCTGTGCCGCGGGCGATGATGACGGCCGAGATCGAAGCGCTGGCGAAAGCGCATCAGGTAGCACCGGACGTGGAGATCCGGATCTCGGTTCCCGGTGGAGCAAGTATCGCCGAAAACACCTGGAACCCGAGACTTGGCATTCTCGGCGGCATTTCCATCCTCGGCACGACGGGCGTCGTCCATCCCTTTTCCTGTGCGGCCTGGATCCACTCGATCCATCGTGGCATCGATGTGGCGCGCGCCGAAGGCCTGACCCATCTTCTCGGCGCGACGGGATCGACCTCCGAAAAGGCAGCGCAGGACTTCCATGGCCTGCCGGACGGCGCATTGATCGACATGGGCGATTTTGCTGGCGGACTTCTGAAATATCTCCGTGCCCACCCCGTGCGACGCCTGACGATCGCGGGGGGCTTTGCGAAGATGTCGAAGCTCGGCCAGGGCGCGCTCGACTTGCATTCATCCCGCAGCCAGATCGACAAAACATTCTTTCTTTAAATGCCTTGTGCCGGTTTGCTAACGGAAAAAGAGCGACAGGCCGTCGATAACGCGAACACGGCAATGGAAGCCCTTGAAATCATGACGATTGCTGGCGCCGACATCGCAGGCGAAGTGGCAAAAGCAGCGAAACACACGGCCGAGTCCGTCTTGCGCGACTGTGGTGTGGTTGTCGATATCATCGTCATCGACCGCAAGGGAACGATCATTGCCCATGCGACGTGACGAGCCAATAAAAGCGCAGAAAATTCTCATCCTGGGCGGGACGGCAGAGGCCCGAGCGCTTGCCGAAGAACTGGAACGACAGGGCCATGCGGTAACGACATCGCTTGCGGGCAGAACGATCGATCCGGTCCTGCCAGTTGGTGCGATCAGGATCGGCGGCTTCGGCGGTGCGGAAGGGCTTGCAGCATATCTTTGCCAGGAGGGCTTCGACCGCTTCATCGACGCGACGCATCCCTTTGCCAGGCGGATCAGTGAAAACGCCATCAAGGCTTCTGCCATTTCGGGCGTTCCCCTGGAACAGCGGCTGCGGCCGCGCTGGCAGAAGCAGCCCGGCGACCAGTGGAAGACCGTGCCATCGATTGAGGCGGCAGCCGAAGCGCTGCCAGGTGGTGCGACCGTGTTCCTGGCGCTCGGCCGGCAGTATATCGACGCGTTTACGGGCCGCAGCGATTGCCGCTTCCTCATTCGCATGGTCGATCCGCCGGAAGCACCACTTGCCTTTGCCGATCATGCGCTGGTGCTCGGCAAGCCCTCAAGCGATCCCGACAGAGAGGCGGACCTCTTTACCGCCCACGGCGTCACACATCTCGTCTGCCGGAATTCCGGCGGACCGGCGGGCTATGCCAAGATCATCGCGGCACGACGGCTGGCGCTGCCCGTGATCATGATCGAGCGGGACTGACTAGTAAGCTCTCAGCGGAATTCGAAGATCTGCCGGAAGACGCCGGGTGCGATGATCGACAGCGGATTGATCACGAGGTTCGGCCGCAAGGTCGCCCCCGTCAGCTTGAAGGTGATACCGAGCAGACCGCGATCCCGACCATTGCCGAGGATCGCACCGATCACAGGAAGCTCGCCGAACAGCCGGTTGAGGCCATAGGCCGGCATGAAGGTGCCCGTCAGATCGATGAGACCGGCCTTGTCGCGCACGATACCCTGGAAGGTCGCGCCGACCTGCTCGCCGCGGACGATCCCGTTCTCGACGCTAAGGGTTCCATCGACGACCGCCAGACGCGCAAAGGCACGCTGGAAGCGGGCCGAGCTGACATCGATGTTGCTGCGCACGGCACTGTTGAGGCTTCGTCCGTCGGCATCGGCCGGCGCCGAGACGATCGTCTGGAGCCGCTCTTCGTTTTCGACCTGGAAATTGCGCAGGTCCAGATTGCCGCTCCACGCGCCATCCCTGGTTTCGGTCAGGCGAAGATTGGCAAGGCCGCCGCCGAGACGCTTGTAGGTGTCGAGAAACCGCAGGACCGAACCCGCATCGCTGGTCGTTACCGACAGCTCCCGCAGCCCCTCCGGCTGGCGCAACTTGGCGACAAGTGCCTGGCCGCTGCCCGTCACGCCGGAGAAATCCACGCCGCTCACTCGTCCCTTGGACGAGGAATAGATCAGCGATACGCCCGAGAACTGCTCCCCGCCGAAGCCGAGGATCCGCTCGAAACGCCCTTCGAGGCGCAAGGAGGTACGGGACGACTTGCCGCTTTCGCCGCTGGTCGAGGGGTTCTGGATGGTCGAGATCAATGAGCGGGCATCGAACGCGCGGCCATTGGCCACCACCGAATAGACGCCCTTGTTCAGGCGAACGGTGAGCGCGACGTCATCTTCGGGAGACAGACGGACCCGCGACAGATTGGCGGCCACGAGCCCCTTGGAATCAGCGGATATGTCTCCTGTCGCACCGAAACCGTCTCCTTCGAGCTGGAACTTCTCGATCAACGACTGGTCGCCGTTTTTCGACAGTTCGAATTCCGCGGTGGCCGCAATGCCCTGCCCCTTAGACCAGCCGACCCAAGGAATGGTCAGTGTCGCCGACCGCAGATCGACGGACACGGCCTGCTTAGTTTCGTCGAGGCGCCGCAGTTCAAGTTTCAGCGGCCCGCTGACGATCTCACCGAGCCCCGGAACGAGCTTTTCGCGGGCGGCATTGTCGAGGGTCGCGGTCACCACACGCTCGCGTGCCACCTCACCCTCACCGCGGCGGACAGGTTCGGTGAGCTTCACCTCCATCGGCACATCGTCGACCTTGGCATCCGCTTCAATCTCGGCCTTGTCCCGATCGACCTTGAGGGTGCCGTTCACGTCGCTGATCGAGCGGCCGTCGAAAGGCTTGGCAATCGCGACATCCGTAAGGTCGACCTCGGCGTTCCAGACAGGCGCTGGCGGCGATTGATTGGGCACAAGCCCGAGACGCATGTTGGCGCGGCCCCGCACCTTGCCGGAGAAATCCGCCGGCTGCAGTTGAACGACCTTCAGAGCCTCGATCGGCTTGAAGGAAACGAGCTCCGCAACGGCGTCTGCCTCACCGCTGACATCGAGCACCAGGTCTGCCATCAATGGCTTCTGATAGGCGTCCTGCAGCACGAGCTTGCCGCTTTCCAGCTTCACCATCCGTCCCGAGGGGAAGAAAGAGCCGGCCGACCGAATGTCCACGTCGACGCGCTCGCCCACCATCTGGACTCGGCCATAGACGTCGCGCAGGGGCGGCAGATCGCCGGTCAGGTTGAGGCGCGTGTCCTCCACATCGAAAGCGATCTTCAACTCGTCGGCGTTGAGGCGAACCGGCTTCGGATCGATGGACAGACGGTTTTGCGGAATGAAGACGTCGACCGTGCCACTCGGAATCACACCGCCGAAGAGGTTCTCCAGAACCCACTGCCGGGGCTTAGCCGCGATCCAGTACGGCCAGAGCTGCTTGACCACAGTCGTGCGCATGTTTTCCACGGAGGCATTGAAGCGGATCTCCGGGCCGGTGCCCCCGAAGCGCACCTGCAGCTTGCCGCGCATGTTGCCGCCCGGGGTCGACACATCGACGGTATCGAGCTGCAGCAACTTGTCTGCAACGAGGAAACGGCCATAGCCCTTCAGGAAGAAGGGGAAAGGCGCCTCGCCGGCACTTGGGACATCGGCGCGGCCGTCGGTCACGACCAGATCGATGCCGAAGCCCTTGCCGAAATTCGGGCCTTCCGGCAGTCGGTCGAGGTCGATGATGCCACCGGAAAGCGGAAACACGGTTTCGCCGAACCGAGCAATGGAATCGTCAAGCTCGATGGTGTTCTTGGCGAAGTCGTAGGAAAGCTTGAGTTGCGCGTCGCTCAACTCCTGCCGCAGGCCATCCGAATAGAAACCCGCATTGCGCATGTTGATGCCGAGCGATACCGCGGGGGCCTGGGACCCATCGGCTCGGCGCGCATTCAGAAGAAGTTCGGCCGAGCCGTCGAAGCCCTGGCGCGCCTCGCCCGCACTCGATCGCCGCAGCAGGAATGGCGTGACCCTGACATCGGCTATGCGCATCGTCAGCGCTTCGGCGCGTCCGCCGACATTCGTTGTCAGCGCCGTCAACTCGGTCTGCTGGCCATTGACCGATACCGCCCCGAAAATCGACAGCGAATCATCCTGGCCGCGCTCCAGCACGATGTCGTCGATCGCAATCGTCAGCGGCCGCCCGCTGGCGCTGGTCGAGGCGATCTCGAGCCCGGCGAGCCGCATGCGGTCGAGCCCGCCCCGCGCGATGAACCCCTGCAGGCGGTCGAGCTCCGCAAACGCATCCGCAAGCCGCGCGGGCACCTGATCGACCCGCCAGTTCGTCAGATCGATCGGTTTGCCCTTGGGCAGGACGGTCGCGTCGAGATTGATTCCCTCGCTCGCCACCTCGCGAATCGAAAAGCGCCCCCCGAGCAGCGCGAGCGGCTCAAGGATGAAACGGACAGACTGCGTAAGGGCCACCTGCTGGCCACCAGCCTGCTCATGGAGCGAGACATCATGCGCCTCGACGGTCAGCTCCATGTTGTCGGAGAAACGAACTTCCGTCCCGCCGATCTCTGCCACGAACTTCGGACCGACGGCATTGTTGAGCACCGTCTGCGCGCGCTGGGCAAGGGCCGCGTCAAGAGTTCCACTCTCGACGACCGCATAGATGCCGAAAAACACCACGAGCCAGAGGGAGGCAAAGCCGGCAAGCACGCGCAGGAAGCGTCGAAACAGCGAACGCTTCTGGGGCGGACAATGCACGATAAGGGGATCCTCGGCCTGAGCCGATGGAAGGGCATGCAGCGGCACGATGTCCCGCTTGCGAAACCGTAGCTTTTCGCCCCGGATCTCCGACATGTCCTGGTGATTGTCTCCGTCGACCGATGCCGCTAACAAGTCGCTCTGGACGACTACGGAGCGGACTATATATCGATGTCGCCCAGATTCACTCACAAAACGGGCAAAAGAAAGGTTATCCCATGACGGATTTGACTGCCGGGGACGTGGCCCCCGATTTCTCCCTGCCCCGCAACGGCGGCGGCACCGTTTCGCTCTCCGATTTCGCCGGAAAACCGGTGATTCTCTATTTTTACCCGAAGGATGACACGAGCGGCTGCACGACCGAAGCGGTCGACTTTTCGGGCCTCACCGCCGAGTTCGAGAGGCTGGGCGCGACCGTCATCGGCGTATCGCCTGATTCGGTGAAGAGCCACGACAAGTTCGCCGCCAAGCACAACCTCTCCGTCGTGCTCGCAGCCGACGAGGAGCACAAGGCCCTGGAAGCCTATGGCGTTTGGAAAGAAAAGAGCATGTACGGCAAGACCTATATGGGTGTCGAACGCTCCACCTTCCTGATCGACAAGTCCGGCAAGGTCGCCGAAGTCTGGCGCAAGGTGAAGGTGCCCGGACATGCCGATGCCGTGCTGAAGGCGACGCAGGCCCTCTGACATGCCCGACAAGACGCAGCCCGAGACAGCATTTCATTCCCTTCGCGGTGCTGCCACCCTTGCGATCACGAGCGCCGACCTCGATAAGAAGACGGCGCTCGCTCAAGCTGCGGCGATCCGCTGGCAGGAGAGACGCCTGTCGCTTCGCTCGCCGCTCGATCCTCCGCTTCCCGACAGGCCTGGCCGTCCGGCAAAGCCCGAACTCGTGCCGCCCAAGGCAGTCGGCAAGCGGTCTCTGCACACCCTGCCCGGCCGTGTGGCGCTCCTGCATGCCCTCGCTCACATCGAACTCAACGCTGTCGACCTGGCGCTCGACATCGTTGCCCGTTTCGCAATCGAACCTGTGCCGCATTCCTTCTTCGACGGCTGGATGAAGGTGGCCTATGAGGAAGCCAAGCATTTCCGCCTGGTTCGCGACCGGCTGCGGGCGCTGGGCGCCGACTATGGCGACATGCCTGCCCATGACGGCCTCTGGCAGGCCGCCCACTCGACCAGAAACGACCTGACGGCACGCCTCGCCGTCGTGCCGCTGATCCTGGAGGCGCGCGGGCTGGATGTCACACCGGCACTTCAGGACAAGATGCGCGAGACCGGCGATCTCGAAAGCGCCGAGGTGCTGAAGGTGATCTACGAGGACGAGAAGGGCCATGTGGCGGTTGGCGCCAAGTGGTTCCGCTTCCTCTGCGCACGTGAAAAGCGCGATCCGGCCCGCAGCTTTCAGGAGCTTGTCCGCGCCAACTTCCGTGGCCAGCTGAAAGCGCCGTTCAACGACGTGGCTAGGGCCGAAGCCGGGCTCACGCCGTCCTTCTACCGCTCGCTCTCATCCAAGAATAACTCGTCGGTTTAACCCGCAAATCCAGACGGATAACGCTTCATTAACCCTAATTATGCGTAACTCATATTGGCGGGAGCGAACAGACGACTCGCCGCCATCGGGCAACTGCGCGGCAGCCATTGTCCGGGATGAATGGGGGTCAGCGTGACGACGGGTTCCAACAGCCAGGTCTTCGGAAAGCGCAAGAAGCAGCACATCGTCATCCTGGCGAGCGGCGACCGCATCCGGCACATGACAATCCGCCCCTGGATGATGGCACTGACCGTTTGCTTCGTCGGCATGATGGCCATCGGCTATCTCGGCGCCACCACTTATCTTGTGCTGCGCGACAACCTGATCGGCGCCACCATGGCACGCCAGGCCCGCATGCAGCATGAATACGAGGATCGCATTGCCGCCCTGCGCGCCCAGGTCGACCGCGTGACCTCCCGCCAGCTGCTCGACCAGCAGGTGGTCGAGGAGAAGGTCGAAAAACTCCTCGAACAGCAGATGGCGCTCACCTCGCGTCACGGCAGGATCGGCGCTCTTCTGCAGGGCAGCGAGCCGTCCGAAGAACTTCCGAATGCAGGTCCCGTTCCCGCCGACAAGCCGACCGACGACAGCGAGGACCGCGCCTCGCTGGTCACCCGTGACAGCACTCAGGCTTTTGCCGCGCTTCTCGGAACCGAGCGCGCATCCCCGGTCGCACCAGAGAGCGACAACAAGCCGGCGCTGGCACTTGGCTATGTGCCGATGACCGGCGAGAATGTCGCTGATCGTGCAGACAGACTTTTTTCCCACATGACGCTCTCCTTGAAGGAAATCGAGGCAGAGCAACTGCAGCGGATCGACCAGCTCGCCTCCGGTGCTGCACAGACAGCCGAAGAGATTGCCGCAATCCTCAAGCGGCAGGGCGTCCCCGTCGATGATGTCGCGTCCTTGCCGACATCAGACGCGATCGGCGGCCCTTATCTTGCGCCGCAGTCCGACCGCGATTTCAACGCGTCGCTGAACGCGCTGGACGTGGCGCTGAACAGGCTCGAATCAGTCCGCGACACCGCACGCCGCCTGCCCTTTGCCAATCCGGCCCCCGGCCGCGAAATCACCAGCCGATTCGGCAATCGTCCCGACCCCTTCTTCGGTGGCCTCGCGATGCATGCCGGCATCGACTTCCGCGCTCCGACCGGCACCGAGATCCGCTCGACCGGGGCCGGCAAGGTTGTTTCGGCCGGGTTCTCGGGCGGCTATGGCAACATGGTGGAGATCGATCACGGGCTCGGGCTTTCCACCCGCTACGGCCATATGTCGCGCATTCTGGTGAGCGAAGGCGATACGGTTGAACCGGGCGAGATCCTCGGTCTCTCGGGCTCCACAGGTCGCTCAACGGGCCCGCATCTGCATTACGAGGTCCGCCAAAACGGCGATGCGGTCGACCCCATGCGCTTCCTGAATGCCGGCATGAAACTGACGCCGCTGATCAATTGAGCGCGACCGCACGAAGTGCTAATGCGCCTGCAGCAAACCGGCAAAAGTAGAGAGCATCCGAGATGCTTTTCGCCAGTTGGTGGAATTAATCCTCCCTATTAAGCCTTTGTAGGGGTAAATCCGCCTGTTTCCTTGACTTTCCGGCAGTTTCCCACTATTCGCCGCAACCATTGGAGCCCAGTCTTGAGGGCTATAGAGCGATGTTCGCGAGAACAGGAACGGAAACTACTTCCCTTTGACCACTTTTGCTGACCTTGGCTTGAGCCAAAAAGTCCTTTCTGCCGTCACCGATGCCGGCTACACGATCCCAACTCCGATCCAGGCAGGCGCAATCCCGCCGGCCCTGCAGCGGCGGGACATTCTCGGCATCGCGCAGACCGGCACCGGCAAGACGGCATCCTTCGTTCTCCCGATGTTGACCCTGCTCGAAAAGGGCCGCGCCCGCGCCCGGATGCCGCGCACGCTCATTCTGGAGCCGACGCGCGAATTGGCAGCTCAGGTCGCCGAGAATTTCGAAAAGTACGGCAAGAATCACAAGCTCAATGTCGCGCTCCTGATCGGCGGCGTGTCCTTCGACGAACAGGACCGCAAGCTGGAACGCGGCGCAGACGTTCTGATCTGCACGCCCGGCCGCCTGCTCGACCATTGCGAGCGCGGTAAGCTTTTGATGACCGGCGTTGAAGTCTTCGTCATCGACGAAGCCGACCGCATGCTCGACATGGGCTTCATTCCCGACATCGAGCGCATCGCCAAGATGATCCCGTTCACGCGCCAGACCCTGTTCTTCTCGGCCACCATGCCGCCGGAGATCCAGAAGCTGGCCGACCAGTTCCTGCAGAACCCAGAGCGTATCGAAGTCGCCCCGCCGTCCTCGACGGCCAAGACCGTGACCCAGCGCCTGGTCGCCTGCCACAACAAGGATTACGAAAAGCGTTCGACGCTGCGTGACCTGATCCGCGCCCAGGACGACCTGAAGAACGCGATCATCTTCTGCAATCGCAAGAAGGATGTCGCCGACCTCTTCCGTTCGCTTGAACGCCATGGCTTCTCGGTCGGCGCCCTGCATGGCGACATGGACCAGCGCTCGCGCACCACGATGCTGGCGGGCTTCAAAGCCAATGCGATCACGCTGCTCGTCGCATCCGACGTCGCAGCCCGTGGTCTCGACATTCCGGATGTCAGCCACGTCTTCAACTTCGACGTTCCGATCCATGCCGAAGACTATGTTCACCGCATCGGCCGTACCGGCCGTGCCGGACGGTCGGGTGCAGCGTTTACCCTGGTGACGCGCAGCGACACCAAGTTCCTCGATGCCATCGAAAAGCTGATCGACCAGAAGATCGAATGGCTCGATGGTGATCTGTCGGCGCTTCCGGCGCCTGCGGAGAGCCACGACGAAAGCCGTGGAAAACGCGGCCGCGACAAGGGTCGCGAGCGGCGCGGCGGTCATAAATCCGATACGCGCAGCGAGTATGTCAAACCGGTAGAGGAACAACAGGTGGTAGAAGCGGTGAAGGTCGAAGTGGTCAAGGCAGAACCGGTAGCGGCGGAACGCAGAACGGACAAGCGCCGCGATCAGAACCCGCGCAACAACCGCAACAATCCGTCGCCGGCCAATGACGACAACCGCGATCGTCGTCGCAACCGTCACCACGACCATGACGACGGCCCGACGCCCGTCGGCTTCGGCGATGATATCCCCGCCTTCATGCTGATCGTTGCTGCCGCAAAGGCCTGATCCCTGTGGGTCAGCCCGGTATCGATTTCCCCGGTCTCGGGGTTGGTCTTGCCATCCTTCGGGATGGCAAACTGCTTTTGTGCAAGCGCATGAAGGCACCGGAAGCCGGCCACTGGAACATCGTGGGCGGCAAGGTCGACCATATGGAGCCGGCAGAGACTGCCGCGCGCCGCGAAGCCGAGGAAGAGACGGGACTGGAGATTGGCGAAATCCGCTATCTCGGCCTGACCGAGCAGCGGATCGAGGCGGACCGCCAGCACTGGATTTCCCTGCTCTACGTCACCGATGACACGACCGGCGAGCCGCAGCTCACCGAACCCGACAAGCTCTCGGAGATTGGCTGGTTTGATCTCGACGATCTGCCGAAGCCGCTTTCGGTCTTCACACAGACGGTTCTGACCTATCTGCGCTGAGCGGCTTCCCGCTCGGTAACACGGATCGCGGCATCGAGCGCGATCCGGGCCCATTTCGCCATCATGTCGGGATCGTCGAGCGCCTCGTCCGGGACCGTCCAATAGGGCATGGCCACGGGCTTGCCGCTGCGGCCCTCATAGCGCCAACGCCTGGCGCCTGCTTCCTCCAGGAGCGCCGCACTGTCGTCATCGCCTTTCAGCATCAATTCGCCACGCAGTTCGAGCGCAAAGATGATTCCGCGTGCATAGATGCCCTTGCCGCCGAACATCCGGCGGATGGTCACCGGCCCGACCGCCTCGAACATCTCCTCGATTGCCGCATTGTCCATGTTCAGTCCCTCAGGATGCCACCGGCGGCCTGCACCGCCTCGGGCGTATCGACATCCACATACGCGGCCGCGCCAAGCTCCACATCGATGATCGGCAGGCCGCAGGTCTCGATCACTTGCCTGGCACCCACATCCCCCTCCAGCAGCATCAGGTCGGCAAAGGTCGCACGCGGCAGGATGACCGGATTGCCGCGCTTGCCGTTAGCGACGGCACGCACGATCGCACGCCCCTCCGCCTCCAGGAAGGCAATATTCAGCCGCTGGAGGTCATCAGCCTGCAAGCCGGGCATATCGGCGAGCAGCACCATGACACCCGCGACTTCCGCCAACTCAGGCGCAGACAAACCCGCCTTCAGCGAACTCGCCATGCCAGTTGCAAAGTCGGGATTGTCTACGAGGGTCAGTGGTAGGTGCGCCAGTGCCTCAGACACCTCCGCAGCCCGATGTCCCGTCACGGCCACCAGCGGTCCCGGCAGCGCATCGAGCGCCCGCTCGGCAATACGGCGCACCAGCGGAACGCCCTCAAATTCGGCGAGCAGTTTGTGGCCCGCATCGCCCATGCGGCTGGCACGCCCGGCCGCCAGCAGGACGGCCCCTAGATCACGCTCGGACAGGCTTGCGCGCTTCGCTTCGCGCGGCAGCGGACGGCTCGGGATCTCCATTAAGAGGCCGCCGACGCCCCAGCCTGTCATCTCGGCCCGATCGGGTGGATGGCCGGCGAGGATCCTGTTCAGCACCCAGTCGAAGCCGTTTTCCTTCGGCGAACGGGCGCAGCCGGGCGCGCCGATAACCGGCACGCCATCGACATGGCCGAGCACAAGCAGATTGCCGGGGTCAACCGGCAGGCCGACCTGGGTGACATCGCCACCGGCCAGCCGGATGGCCGAGGGTATGACATCCTCTTGATCGGCAACGGCTGATGCACCGAAGACCACGATCAGCGGCGGGCCATCTCGTTCGGGCTGTGTTTCCTTGCGAGCCGCACGCAGTGCCTCTGCCACAGCCTCGGCCCTATGGGACACGCGCCGTTCCGAAACCAACCGGCTGCCCGAGGGCATGAGCCGCGCTTCGAGCACGCGCGCCGTCTTCTCCATGACGGACGGTTTGAGCGACGGCAATTGCGTCGCGATCAGATGGACGCGAAGCGCGCGATAGGGCGCCACTTCAAAGGCGTAAGCTTGCTCAAGGATCGCTGCCGCAGCTTCCACGCTCGCACCTGATACCGCCAGCGGAATGATCTTGGTCGTCGCCACGAGATCGCCAGCCCGTACGTCGCGACGATCGCTGAGACAGGCGAGCGTAATAGCAGGGTCGACCGCATTGAAGCGATCGACGACAGCCCTGTCAGCCAGGAAGAGGCCGTTTTCGCTGGCGTAAAAATTCACCCGCCCCGTCGAGGCGGGACTGCGGCTGAGACCCTTGGGCTGGATGGCGGCGCTTAGTCTCTCGGCAGCCTCGTCTTCCGTCAGGTCACCTGGCTCGAGGCGACAGGCGATGACGGTTGAGATGCCCTCGGCGGTCAGGCGCGCGATATCACCGGCCTGCAGGAGATGGCCCTTTGAAAGCTTGCCGGAGGAGAGTGGCTGGGAATGCGCGAGGATCGAACCTTCGGCCTCGACGGTCGGGATTGGCCCGAACTTCATGCGTTCGCCTCTTGCGGGATCGAGGCGGAGACGAGGCTGCGCCTTCGCAGCGACTGGATGATCTCAGCGAGGATGGCGACCGCGATCTCCGCCGGCGTGGCAGCACCGATGTCGAGCCCGATCGGCGCCCGGATGCTGGCAAGGGTCTCGGCATCAAGGCCGGCCGCCGTCAGGCGCTCGATGCGCTTTGCATGGGTTTTACGCGAACCCAGCGCGCCGACATAAAAACAGCCGGCGTTAAGGGCTGCGATAAGACCGGGATCGTCGATCTTCGGATCATGGGTGACGGCGACCAACGCGCTGTAGCGATCGAGCGGCATGCTCGCAAACACGTCGTCAGGCCAATCGGCGCGCAGGTCAATGCTGGCAAAACGCTCCGGTGTTGCGAAGGCCGTGCGCGGATCGATGATGGTCACCGCGAAGCCGGCAAGCGCCGCCATCGGAGCCAGCGCCTGGCTGATATGCACGGCACCGATCACCACGATCCTCGGCGGCGGGAGATGCACGTTGAGGAAGAGGCTCCGACCGTCGATCTCGACCATGCCCGACTCGCCGGAGAGCAGCCGCGCCTCGATTTCCTTTCCAAGGTCACCGGTCGGCACCTGATCTTCCGTGATCAGCCGTGACGTGCCGGCGGCGAGATTGCTCACCAGCACGGCACCGCGACGGTCGCGCTTGGCAGCATTCAAGGCTGTAAGCGTCGAAACATCCATCAGCCGAGCCTCTCGACATGCACGCGGATGCGCCCACCACAGGAGAGCCCGACGCGCCAGGCGGTTTCGTCGGCAACACCGAACTCGAGCATTTTTGCTGCCCCGTTCTCGATGACGTCGAGCGCTTCGGTGATGACGGCCCCTTCAACGCAACCGCCGGAGACCGAGCCTTCGAAATTCCCCTCGCCGTCGATGACAAGATGGCTACCGACCGAGCGCGGCGCCGAGCCCCAGGTCTCGATGACGGTGGCGATCGCGACGGCACGTCCCTCGGCGTGCCAAGTCTCGGCAATCGCAAGCGGGTCGCGCAGAATGGTCTCTGTGGTCATGACGGGCTCCTTTCAGAACCGAGGTAACGCTTCGGGTCGCAGTCTCGATCCGGTGCGCCGGACAAAGATTGCACCAGATCCGACAGGGCTTCCAGATTGTGCACCGAGCGCAACTCGTCGACATGCGGCAGCATGGCGCGGACGCCCCGTGCGCGGGCCTCGAAACCGGCAAAACGCAGAAGCGGATTGAGCCAGACGAGGCGGCGGCAGGAGCGGTGCAGACGATCGGTTTCACGCGACAGAAGCTCCACCTCGTCACGCTCCAGCCCGTCGGTGATGAGCAACACGACGGCGCCCTGCCCCAGCACGCGCCGAGCCCAATGCCGGTTGAAGAGCTTCAGCGTCTCGCCGATACGCGTGCCACCCGACCAGTCGGCGACAGCATCGGTGCACTGGGCGATCGCCTCGTCCGGGTCACGGTGGCGAAGCTGGCGCGTGACATTGGTGAGCCGGGTGCCGAACAGGAAGGTGTGCACGCGGCGGCGGCGCTCGGTCAGCACATGCAGGAAATGCAGGAAGATGCGGGTGTACTGGCTCATCGAGCCGGAGATATCGGCAAGGATGACGAGCGGTGGCGGCTGTTGCCGGCGGTCGCGGAATTTCGGCAGCATGAGGTCGCCGCCGGTGCGCAGCGACTGACGCATCGTCGCCCGCGGATCGATGATCCGCCCGGGCGGCGACAGCCGATAGCGCCTGGTCTGGACCAGATCGAGCGGCATGGCGAGCCGTTCGATCGCCCGGCGAGCATCCTTAAGCTCGCTGGCGGTCATCTGCCCGAAATCGAGCCGGCGAAACACTTCCTGGCCGGAGACCGTAAGCCGCGCATCGATCTCGACATCGGGCTCGTCGCGCGGCTTCGGCTCGCGGCTCTTGTCGGCAAACAGCGCGTTACTCACCCGCGCACCGCCAGCCTTCGGCTTCTGCCGTTCGCCGATCGCCGCGACCGGCGACATCAGCGCAATCATCTTGCCGACGAGATCGCGCGAGCGCCAGAAGATCGAAAAGGCCTCGTCGAAAACGGGCTGGTCCTCGTGGCGTTTGACGAAGATGGCCGATAGGGCCGCATGAAACTCGATCCGCGAGCCGATGCCGATCGCATCGATCGCCGCGATGGCATCGATGACGGCGCCCGGCCCAGGCTTGAGGCCAGCCTTTCTCAAGACGCGGGCAAAATGCACGATATTGTCGGCGAGCCGCCCGTCCCCTTGAGCCGGTGGCGGCACAACGATGCCGTCGCGTCCGCTGCCCTGGTGCGGCCCGAAGGTTTCCATCTCAGCCAGCCTTCGCCAGCAGCTCTGCCTTGACCTCGGAGAGCAGCTTTTCGCCTTCGCTCCCCTGAATGCGGGCAATGTCCTCCTGATATTTCAGGAACGTGCCCAGCGTATCTGCAATTGTCTCCGGATCGAGTGCGAGGCGATCGAGTTCGGTCAGCGCTGTCGCCCAGTCGATGGTCTCGGCGATGCCGGGGTTCTTGAAGAGATCGACGGTTCTGAGCTTCTGCACATAGGCAACGATCTGTCGGGAGAGCTGTTCGTTGCAGCCTTTGACCTTGCGCCTGATGATGGCGAGTTCGTCGGCAGCGGCCGGATAATCGACCCAATGATAGAGGCAACGACGCTTCAAGGCGTCGTGCACTTCGCGCGTCCGGTTGGACGTCACGATGACGATCGGCGGCTCGGCGGCCTTCACCGTTCCGAATTCGGGGATCGTCACCTGGAAATCGGAGAGCACTTCAAGCAGGAACGCCTCGAAGGCCTCGTCGGTGCGGTCGAGTTCGTCGATCAGGAAGATTGGCGCCCGGCCGGGCTCTCCCTCAAGCGCCTGCAGGACAGGGCGGCGGATAAGATAACGTTCGGAAAAGATATCGCTTTCGAGCCGCGAGCGGTCCGAGACGCCCGAGGCCTCGGCCATGCGGATTTCCAGCATTTGGGCCGGATAATTCCACTCATAGACGGCGGAGGCGACGTCGAGGCCTTCATAACACTGTAGTCGGAT
This sequence comes from Rhizobiaceae bacterium, assembly GCA_027484835.1. Taxonomy (GTDB): domain Bacteria; phylum Pseudomonadota; class Alphaproteobacteria; order Rhizobiales; family Rhizobiaceae; genus Allorhizobium. Next base: position 16,472 of record JAIXSF010000087.1, read on the forward strand.
CAGCGGACGGTCGAGGGCTTTGGCGAGCACCTTGGCGACTTCGGTCTTGCCGACACCCGCCTCGCCTTCCAGAAACAGCGGGCGCTTCATCCTCAGAGCCAGGAACAGCACAGTCGCGAGCGGCCTTGCCGCCAGATAATCCTCCGCCGACAGAAGATCGATGATGCCATCGATCGTCTCCGGCAGAACCTTTCCCGAGGTTTCTGCCATGTCTCCTCCCATGTTTGAGCGGAAGCTTATAGCGTGCGGTAGCCTCGGTCCAGATAGATGAGCGACGGCTCACGCGCGCCCAAATGCACGGCCTTCACTTCGCCGAAAAGCACCGTATGCGTGTTGGTGACCTTACGGTCGATGACCACGCAGTCGAAGGCGACGATCGCATCGGAGAGCACGGGCGAGCCCGTCTCCATGACCTGCCATTCCGCAAGCGCGAAACGCTCTTCGGACGTCAACTTGCCGAAGCCGGCAAAGGCATTGGCGAGATCCTGATGATGGGCACCCAGCGTATTCAGGGCGAAATGTCCACTCTCGAAGAGCACGGCATTGCTTGGATTGCTGTTGTTGAGGCAGGCGAGCACGGTCGGTGGACTGTCGGAGACAGAGCAAGCCGCCGTGATCGTCACGCCACGCCTAACACCCTGATGCTCCGTCGTCACGATCTGCACATGCCCCGCATAGCGGCTCATGGCCTCGCGATAGGCGACCGGATCCAGACCTTGCATGCTCAAATTCACGTCTCCCCTTGAAGGCATCCCCCGTAGAAACCGCAATATGGGCCGCGGCCCTTACCTTTTCCACAACAGAGGAACGATTTAGTTCCTACCACCCGACGAAGGCCGGAAAGCCAGCATTTCCAATTGGCTGCGCTTTCGGCTAGGATTGCGCCATGATGCAGAAGCCCCTGTTGAAACTTGCTCTCGCAACCTCGCTGCTCCTGGGCGCAAGCCTCGGCGCGCCCCAGGCCGCCGAGTGCAAGATTGCCGTCGTCGCACCCCAGAATGGCCCCTTCGCGGTGCTCGGAGATCAGGTGCGCCAGGGCGCAACCCTGGCTGCGGGCAAGCTCTCGATTACGCTCGTTGAAATCGACGAGACCTGCAGCGAAGGCAGCGGCGCGGTGATTGCCGACGCGATTTCGGCAGCGGGCGCAACGGCTGCGATCGGATTTCTCTGCAGCGAGAGTTTGAAGGACGCCCTTCCCGCGCTCAAGGAAGTCAACGTGCCGGCCCTCACCCTTTCAGTTCGCTGGAAAGGATTGATGGAAGATGCGATCAAGGCGGGCTCGCCGCTCTTCCGCCTGGCCCCGAACGCCGACCAGGAGGCTGCCAAGCTCTCGGACGTGATCCTGCGTGACTGGGCGGGCTCAGCCGTCGCCCTTCTCGAAGACGGCACCATCCGTGGGCGCGAACTGACGGAGGCAATCCGGACGAGCCTTGAAGAGCGCGGCCTGAAGCCTGCCTTTGTCGATACCTTCCGTCCGGGCCAGGAGCAGCAACTGACGCTCATCCGGCGCGTGAAAGCTGCCGGCATCACCCACGCCTTTATCGGAGGCGATCGCGGCGACGTGGCGGTCATCGCCCGAGACGCGAAGTCGGAAGGCCTGTCGCTGACCCTGCTCGGCGGCGAGGCCATGCGCGCGGCCGACGAGCCCGTGCCGTTGGAAGATGGCGTGCTGGCAGTCGGTCTGATCGAGACACCCCAGGAGCCAGCCGCAGCAGCGCTTGTGGCTGAACTCGGAGACGCGAAGATCGCGCCGGAAGGTTATGTCGTTCCCGCCCATTCTGCCGTGACCATCCTTGCGGATGCCTGGGGCATTTCCTCGGCCATGGGCACGCCCGTCGCGGATGCCCTCATCGGCACGACCTTCGAGACGGCGCTCGGTCCGGTCACCTTCGGCGAGGATCACGAGCTGACCGAAAATCCCTATCGCCTGCTGGAGTGGCAGGGCGACCGGTTCGTGCCGGTGCCGGAAAAGACGCAGTAAAAGCCCTCAGTCGCGGTAGGGCCAGAAGGCCTGGCTGAAGACGCCGCCATCGACCCAGATCGTCTGGCCGGTGACGAAAGCCGATTGCGGTCCGGCGAGAAAGAGGATTGGCCCTGCGATATCCTCCGGCGTCCCGACGCGACGAAGCGGCGTGACGTCTCCCCAGGTCTTGGCGTAATCGGGCGCCTCGGCCTGGGTGCGGGCCGTCTCGATGGCGCCAGGCGCCACGCAGTTGACGCGGATCTGATGCGGCCCGAGCTCGACGGCAGAAACCTTGGTCAGCTGCTCGATGCCGCCCTTGGAGGCGGTGTAATCCACGAGCTTCGGGAAGGCGTGTTTGTTACAGCCGGAGCCGAGATTGATGATCGAGCCACCCTTGGCCGCATCGACCATACGGCGGGCGACGCGCTGGGTATTCAGGAACGTGCCCTTGAGATTGGTGCTGATCACGGCATCCCAGCGCTCTTCGGAAAGCTCGAGCATCGAGGCCCAGGTCTGAATGCCGGCATTGTTGACCAGCACATCGGGTGTCTGGCCCGCCCAGGCAATCACCTCATCGAGAAAGGCCTCGATCGCTGAACTGTCGGCCACCTCGCATTCTCGGCCCACGGCCCGTCCGTCAAGCGCCGCAGCCTCCGCTTCGACTTCGGCCGCTGCACCCTGTTGACCGAGATGGGTGAAGGCGACGTCATAACCGTCGCGCACGAAGGCGGACACAAGGTGCCGGCCGATGCCGGAGCTGCCGCCGGTGATGATTGCGAACTTGGCCATGTCGTCCTCCCAGACTGCTTTGATGTGTCCGAGGGATGAAGGGCCAGGCGGCGATCGTCAAGGGCAGGCATCGCGATGGCGCATTCTCATCCCAAGGCATGGTTGCCGCCCGGGATCGCCGGTGCTATGCGGTCGCCGAGCCATCGCCCCGTCTGCCAAGGCAAGCAACGCCCGGACGGCGCGCAACCGTCCTGCCCGTCGAGGATACCAAGATGACCCGCCCTCTCCTGATCTCGCCCTCCATTCTCGCAGCCGACTTCTCCCGCCTCGGCGAAGAAGTCCGCGATGTCGTCGATGCCGGCGCGGAATGGGTGCATCTCGACGTCATGGACGGGCATTTCGTGCCGAACATCTCCTTCGGCCCGGCGGTGATCAAGGCGCTGCGCCCGCACACCAAGGCCGTCTTCGATTGCCATCTGATGATCGCGCCGGCCGATCCTTATCTGGCGGCCTTTGCCGATGCCGGCTGTGACATCATTACCGTTCACGCGGAAGCAGGCCCGCATCTGCACCGTTCGCTGCAGACCATCCGGGCACTCGGCAAGAAGGCCGGCGTCTCGCTCAACCCGGCGACCCCGCTCTCGGTGATCGAGCATGTCATGGATGATCTCGACCTGATCCTGATCATGAGCGTCAACCCCGGCTTCGGCGGCCAGAAGTATATCCCCGCCATGACCGACAAGATCGCCAAGGCGAATGCGCTGATTGGTAATCGCCCGATCGATCTCGAAGTCGATGGCGGCGTGACGGCTGATAACGCCGCAGAGATCGCCAAGGCCGGCGCCAATGCCCTCGTCGCGGGCTCCGCGATCTTCAAAGGCAAGGGCGTTGACGACTATCGCAAGACGGTCGACACTCTGCGCAAGGCAGCCGAGGGAGGTCGCGGTTGAGGATCAGGCTTTCCGCCATTGCACTCGTTCTCCTGACGGCCACTGCCGTCAGCGCCGGCGACGTGGCGGAGATGCGACCGATTGGCTTTTCCCCGGACGGCAGGTTCTTCGCCTTCGAGCAATTCGGTCAACAGGACGGCTCCGGTTTCGCCTACGCGGAAATGCAGGTGATCGACACGCAGACCGACGCATACGTGCCGGGCACACCGGTATCAGTCCTGATCCGTCGCGAAGAGGCATCGGTCGGCGAAGCGCGGCGTGAGAGCCTCGCTCAGGCAAAGACGATCCTCGAGGTCAGAAAGATCGGTGACGACCCGGGCTTTCTGGTCGCCCTGTCGCCGATTGGGGAATTGTCGGAACAGGTTCGCGAGCTGCGCTACCAGGCCTTCCCGAGTTTCTACATTTCCGACGGCATCCATCGCCTGTCTCTGGAAGAATTCGGCGCTGAGGGCCAGGAACTCTGCAGCAGCATGAACGTCAATGTTCAGGGCTTTGCGCTGTCGCTCGCCGATGACAAGAAGCCTGACACGCGGCGCGAGGTCTATCGCGACAAGTCCGTCCCGAAGAGCCGCAATTGCCCGAGCGCTTATGCGATCGGTGGCGTGGTGACACCCGCCTATGGCTCGTCCGCGCCGCACATGGTCATGATCCAGGTCGTCTCCCTTGGCTTCGAGGGCAACAATCTGCGCTGGCTCGCCGTTCCGGTGAAGCCTTGACGCAGTGGCGATGGTTTCCACCGGCTGCATTGTGGATCTTCGGTTCGGTCGCCTGGGGCTTTGCCATGGCCGCGAGCTTCCTGCTCTCGGTCCATGTCTTTGGTCGCGCCACCGGCAGCCATGATCTCGGCCTGACGGCTATCTACGGGGGCGGTGGCCTCCTGGGCTGGCTCGTCGCGCTGCCGCTGATCCACCTCGTAACCCAGAGGCGTCGGCCATCCGTGGTTCTCGCTGGATGGGTGCTGCTCCTGGGTGTTGTCACCATCGGCGCAACGGCCGGCCTCTACGCGCTGCAATACCGCCATTTCTATGCCCATTGGCACGCGCCTTTTGCCTCACGCATCTGGGGCTACCAGATGTTCTACACGACCGCCGTTGCCCTCTATCAGTTCGCGGTGCTGGGTGTGCGGCATCTCTTGCCGGCCGGTTTTGCGATGCTTATCGCCTTGAGCGTGGTGATGGCCCGCCGCAGCCGTTGAGCTTGCCGCCCCACTTTGCTAAGGGGGGCCAGCATTTTCCAAGTCCAACGAAAGACGAGCCCGATGATCCCGCGTTACTCCCGGCCGGAAATGGTCGCCATCTGGTCCCCCGAAACCAAGTTCCGCATCTGGTTCGAGATCGAGGCCCATGCCTGCGA
>JAIXSF010000157.1 GCA_027484835.1 Rhizobiaceae bacterium
AGGGAAGTCCGTACCGAGCCGCTGGATGGTGACCGTCTTCTCATCGTCTCCGGGATCGAAGCCGGAAAGCGCATCGTCACACAGGGTGCCGAACTCCTGAACCAGATCCGCTGAGGCTCCGATGTTCAATTTTCTCGTTACCCAGTCGCTGCGGAACCGCCTGTTCGTCCTGGCGATTGCCGCAGTCCTCATGATCTACGGGGCGTTTACGGTCACGAGGCTGCCCGTTGACGTCTTCCCCGATCTCAACCGACCGACTGTCACCATCATGACGGAGGCGGAGGGGCTGGCACCGGAAGAGGTCGAACAGCTCGTCACTTATCCGCTCGAATCCCAGATGAACGGGCTTCCCGGTGTGAGCCGCGTCCGCTCGACATCGGGCGTCGGTCTCTCGATCATTTATGTCGAGTTCGACTGGGACACGGATATCTATCGCAATCGCCAGCAGATCGCCGAGCGCCTGTCGCTTGTGCAGCCGCAACTGCCGGCAAATGTCGTGCCGCAGATGGGCCCGATCAACTCGATCATGGGTCAGGTCATGCTCATTCCCGTGACCGGGCCGGACAGTGTCTCGGCCATGGAGTTGCGCGAGCTCGCTGACTTCACCGTCCGACCGCGAATTCTGAGCATCCCCGGTGTCGCCCAGGTCATTCCGATCGGGGGCGAGGTTCGCCAGTATCGCGTTTCTCCGAACTCTGCCGCCATGCGTTCACTTGGCGTGTCCTTCGAACAGATCGAACAGGCTTTGGCGCAGTTCGGCTCGAACACCGGTGGCGGCTTCACCGACCAGTACAGCCGCGAGTTCCTGATCCGAAATGTCGGCCGCACACAAAACATCGAAGATCTCGCAAACGTTGTCGTTGCGAGTGTCGATGGCCAACCGGTTCTCCTGCGACAAGTCTCCGAAGTCGGCTTCGCGCCGCGTCTGAAACGTGGAGACGCCGGTTATCAGGGGCAGTCTGCGGTTATCGTCTCGGTAGAAAAGCAACCTGATGTCGATACTGTGAAATTGACTCGAGAGGTCGAGGCCGCCCTCAGGGAGATCAGCGCGACTTTGCCGGCGGGCGTCAAAGCCGATCAGGTCCTCTTCCGGCAGGCCAACTTCATCGAAACCTCGATCGGCAATGTGCAGAAGGTTCTGCTTGAAGCCATCGTTGTCGTTGCCATCATCCTCTTCGTGTTCCTCCTGAATACCAGGACCACCCTGATCTCGTTGACGGCGATTCCTGTGTCTATTCTGGTCACCGCGATCGTCTTTCATCTGTTGGGGTTGTCGATCAACACCATGACCCTTGGTGGCCTGGCGATCGCCATCGGTGAACTGGTCGACGATGCGGTCGTCGACGTCGAGAACATCTTCCGGCGGCTGCGGGAGAACCGGGAGAAGGGCAATCCGCGTTCGGTCTTCGATGTCGTCGTCTCGGCCAGTCAGGAAGTTCGCTCCGGCATCGTTTATGCAACGATGATCATTGTTCTGGTCTTCGTGCCGCTGTTTGCCCTCTCCGGTATCGAGGGACGGCTCTTCGCGCCGCTGGGTCAAGCGTACATCATCTCAATCCTCGCTTCGCTTGTGGTCTCGATCACGCTGACGCCCGTCATGGCCTATTACATGCTGCCGGGCCTGAAACGCCTCGACGAGCATGAGGGCGTGGTCGTGCGTGTCCTGAAACGGGCGAACCGTCGGCTGCTCGACTGGTCCTTCGGCCATCCTAAAATCTTGATGTCGACCGTGGTCGCAGGCGTGGTGGCAGCGGTTCTGTTTGCCACCCAATTGCCGCGCTCCTTCCTGCCACCTTTCAACGAAGGGACACTGACGATCAGCATGCTCTTCAACCCCGGCATCTCGCTTGCCGAGAGCCATCGGGTCGGTTTGATTGCTGAGCGGTTGATCATGGAAGTGCCCGAGGTGGAGCAGGTCGGTCGCCGCACCGGACGCGCCGAGCTCGATGAACATGCAGAGGGTGTCCACTCATCTGAGATTGAAGTGGCGCTCGCTGCAGACGGTCGGTCCAAGGACGACATCATTGCGGATATTCGTTCACGACTGTCGGTTCTGCCTGTCGCCACCAATGTCGGCCAGCCGATCTCGCATCGCCTCGATCATATGTTGTCAGGCGTGCGCGCCCAGATCGCGCTGAAGATCTTCGGCGAGGATCTCGACAGCATTCGGGGCTTTGCCGAGGAGTTTCGCGGCAAGCTAGCTGAGATCCCGGGGATCGTCGACCTTCAGGTGGAAAAGCAGGTCCGGATCCCGCATCTCGAAGTGATCGTCGATTACCGCCGGGCTGCCCTTTACGGCATCCAGCCGGCGGCCGTCACCGAGCAGCTTGAGCGACTGTCGAACGGGACGATCGTGTCCCGCATCGTCGACGGCAATAAGCGGTTCGACGTCGTGTTGCGGCTCGAGGATGATATCCGCAGCACCAAGGGGCTCTCGGATCTGCTCATCGAGACGCCGGCGGGCTGGATCCCCGTCAGCCAGATAGCCGAAGTCCGCGAGACGGATGGTCCCAACCAGATCCTGCGCGAAAACGGCAAGCGTCGCGTCGTGGTGCTTGCCAATACGGACGGCGAAGCTGACATGGCTACGGTCATTGCCGAGATCCGAAAGGTGATCGCGACCTCGACCCTGCCACCCGGCTTCTTCGTCAGCCTTGAAGGCACCTTCCAGGCGCAGGAAGAATCGATGAGAACCATCGGCCTCCTCTCCATCATCTCGCTGACGATGGTGTTTGCCATCCTCTATTCGCGTTATCGCTCGGTGCTCTTCGTCTCGATCATCATGGCGAGCGTGCCGCTTGCGTTGATCGGCTCGGTCACCGCGCTCTGGATTGCCGGCCAGCCGCTCTCGGTCGCCTCGATGATCGGCTTCATCACGCTAACAGGTATTTCGACGCGAAACGGCATCCTGAAGATCAGCCACTACATCAACCTCGCGATCCAGGAAGACCTGCCGTTCGGCAAGGAACTCGTCATACGGGGCTCGCTTGAGCGTCTGACCCCCGTCTTGATGACGGCCCTATCGTCGTGTGTCGCCCTGATCCCGCTGATGATCGATGCGACAGCACCGGGCAAGGAAATCCTCCACCCGGTCGCGATCACGATCTTCGGGGGATTGGTGACAGCGACCGTTCTCGACACGCTTCTCACACCGACGCTGTTCCTGAAATATGGCCGCAAGCCGCTGGATCGCCTCGTCGAGCAGGCTCGCACCCAGGTGAGGGAAGCGGTGCAACCCGCCGGAACGTCCACACAAACCATTGAAGCCTTTTAAGTCCTACTAGGAGAACTCCATGCGCCGCAGTCTGCTCGCCCTTTCCCTCGTCTTTGTCATGACAGCTCTGCCCGCGTATGCACACGCGCCACGCCCTGGGCCGAACGGCGGGCTGAAGGTTGACGCAGGCGCAAACCACCATGTCGAACTCGTGGCGACAGGAACGACTGAAGTGACGGTCTATCTGTTTGACGCTGCCGACCAGCCCGTCTCTGCGGCCGGACACACAGGCAATGCAATCCTTCTGGTGGACGGCGCCGTTCGTCGATTTGCGCTGTCTGCCGCTGATGGCAACCGCCTCACGGGAACTTCGCCCGTTCCGGTCAATCCGGGTGTCAAAGGTGCGATCCAGGTGATCACCCCGGACGGGACCACCGCGCAGGGTAAGTTCTGATCTTAGAAGCCCGCGAGGGAGAGTAGCAGGATCCTTGACTTGCGGCAAAGATGTCACGCCATCGCCGTGCCAAGATCAGGTCATCCACCCTCTGGAGCCTTGACGGACATCTCCCTTCATTTTTTGGGGGCTAACCGAACGTCGCAGGAGAGAGTATGAGACGCAGAGAATTTTTGGCTGTGGCTGCCACGGTGGCTATGACACCCGCCATTGGCTTCGCCGCAGTGTCATCGGTCATCCTGCATAAGGATCCCAATTGTGGCTGCTGCTCGTCATGGGGCGATGCTTTCAGCAAGGCGGGCTTCTCAGTTCGCACTGTCGAAGATCCGGACATGGATCAGATCAAGGAACGCCTAAGGGTTCCGGCTTCCATTCGAGCCTGCCACACAGCCGAAATAGAAGGCTATTTCATCGAGGGACATGTGCCGATCGATGCGGTGAGAGGGCTTCTCGATGAACGACCTCCGCTGGCGGGGCTCGCAGTTGCAGGAATGCCTATGGGATCGCTCGGTATGGGCGGGTCGCCAGAACCCTACGACGTCATCGCAATCCCGCGCGATGGCGGTGATCTGTATGTCTATCAGTCATTCAAGCCGGACTGATAGGAGCTGCTGCTTTTGCAGGCTACAGTCCAAATGACTGGAGGATAGGGCAGGGGCCGCTTTTGCCGGATGAGCACTCTGCAACCAAGCGCTGGAGCGCGTCGCGGGTGCGGTTGAGTTGGGCGATCCGCGTTTCCAGCGCGATCAGCCGCGCCTTTGCGGCATCGCGTGCCCGCTCCCTGTCTTCCCCTGCATCGAGTTCGAGCAGTTCCCCTATCTCCTCTAGCGTGAATCCAGCGGTCTGGGCCTGACGGATAAACTGCAGCCGCCTCAGATCCTCAGCGCCGTAACGCCTGCCACCCTCGAGGCGCTTCGGGGTCTTGAGGAGACCCTTGCGTTGGTAAAACCTGATGGTTTCGACGCCAACTGCGCCTTCGGCGGCAAATCGTCCAATTGTCATATCCATGGGGCTTGACTCCGTACCATGGTACGGAACGTATGGTCTTGCCAACTGTTTCACAAGTCAAAGGAGACATGAAATGTTGGACAGAACCAGCCCCTCGACCTCAGCGAAGAAAGCCGTCCTCTACCGGATGGTGACTGCAGATCATACATGCCCCTACGGCCTCAAAGCCAAGGATCTGCTCAAGCGTTCGGGATATGACTTGGATGATCGTCACCTGACAACCCGCGCGCAAACGGATGCGTTCAAGCAAGAGCACGGCGTTAAGACGACACCGCAGGTGTTCATCGACGGTGCCCGTATCGGCGGCTACGACGATCTGCGTCGCTACTTTGGAAAGCCTGTGGCCGATCCGAAGGCAACCACCTATCGCCCTGTCATCGTGCTATTTGCGATGACTGCACTGATGGCAATGGGTATCAGCTACGCTGTCTTTGGCACGCCCTTCACCGTCCGTGCCTTGGAGTGGTTCATCGCTTTCTCGATGGTGGTCCTCGCCATGCTCAAGCTTCAAAATGTCGAAACTTTCGCGACGATGTTCCTGAACTATGACCTCCTCGCGAAGCGGTGGGTGCCATACAGTTACATCTACCCCTACGCCGAAGGACTTGCAGGCGTTCTGATGGTGGCAGGCGTTGCGAACTGGCTGTCCGTTCCCGTGGCTCTGTTCATTGGTGGCATTGGCGCAGCTTCGGTCTTCAAGGCCGTTTATATCGACAAGCGTGAGCTGAAATGCGCCTGCGTCGGTGGGGCGAGCAACGTACCGCTCGGGTTCATTTCACTCACCGAGAACCTCATGATGATCGCAATGGCTATCTGGATGGCCCTGGCATCGTCAGGGTTGATGCTCGGGCATCAAATGTGAATTCCACTACACAGCTAGGGAGTCGGAGACGATGTCTCCGGCTCTCCATGCATCATATTCGCGTTCCGGAAGCCGTGTTGTCTGTTCAGCACTGACATTGGATTTCACGTGCCGTTGTATGGCCAAAGGAGTAGGTCGCTGCCGCTTCAAAACCTACATTGATTCCGGGTCCCAAGCCGATTTTGCGAGACCAGTCTAATCATGACGTATGAATTGAAGAGCTGCAGCCAGGATTGCTCAAGTTGTTTTTAAGGCGCCGCTTTTTTGCAAGAAATAGTCGCTGGTCGTCGGCGAACAAAAGATAAAAAATGCCTGCCTAGCGAGCCTCTGTGCTCGCCTTAAATCAAATTGTCAGCAATATCGTCTTTAATTTCACTCTGTTTTTCTGCCGTGAACTGCCGTGGATGCAATCTTTGTGCCCATGCTTTGGGCCTACGTCAACATCGCAGGGGAGCGGCAATAATTTCCGCTCGGGAGCACCAGCCCGAAGGTGAGGTGAGCATTTTCGCGTGGCTGCTTTGCGCCTTCAAACCAGCCGTACGCGGCTTCGTTTGCCGTCGCTAAAAGCAGTCCTCATTCTCGGCCAAGTTTCCCGCGTCTGCGCCAAAGAGAGGCGCCGCTGTGAAATGGAGCACCCTTGCGGCTACGTCAGGTCGTGGAGGTCCTTGCCTACGGCCGGCCCGAATTGCCATTCACTAAATCTTACCTCCAAGCCCGCACGTTCGGGAGTGCAGCACATTGGGCCAACGAGATAATGATCCGCTTCTGGGAAGCGGCAGAGGCGGACCAGCGGCCAGGTCTGCCCATCGTGTGAGGCTTGTATCCTTAGGACGCCGCTCTGGAGGGTCACCCTTATCCAAAAATCTGATGGGTCGCCATGATATCGTCCCGTCGCCCAGTCGGAGGCTTGATCTGTCAGAACACTGCCGAGCAACCCATATCCGTCCGAGAACTCGATCCCGGTCTTGACCCACCGTCTTTCATCGAGCCTGACCATGAGGCCAGCCTGATCGTATAGATGTTCAAAATGCGCCTGGACACGAACTTGGGCGGTGAAATTGCTTTTTGCCTGGAATGCGTAGAAGTGGCCGCTGTCGCGCACAAAGCCATAGTGTGTCTCTCGCCAAAAGTCCGTGTTGGCTTCAGTGGTTGCGAAGAGTTCGGTATCCGAAAGATTTGCTTTTGTGGGCTCATTGAGCCATCGGCCATTTTGAAGACTCTGCATATGTGCCACCCATGAAAACTTGCGGACTTGTTTAACCGCCTCTCGTAACGCAGCAACTCCGAGAAAGCCGAATTACTGCTAACAGGCAAGGTCTGACAGGCGTTTCCGACTTGCGCCCTCATTTCTGAACCGAAAGCATCAACGGCGAACAGCGACCGTTCAAGGCGTACACACAATCAGTATATCCGCGATGACCGCAGCGGACCATCTGGCATGCTGCGGTCATTTGCTTATGCGTCCTTGAATACGTCCTCTCTGCCTCGCCGCATCGAGGGCGAGATGGCGACGATGAGAGCCATTGTTCCGACTGCGAGGAGGGTGGCAGACAGCGGCGACTG
>JAIXSF010000110.1 GCA_027484835.1 Rhizobiaceae bacterium
ACGAAGGACTTCGACTTCGTCGTCGATTACTGAAATGAGCCGGGGAGCATGCACGTTGATCTGCCAATCTCCGGTCGCCGCCGGGTTCACCTTGCATGCAGTAATAGCCGTATTTCATAACTTTATCGACTATACCTGAGTTTATCGGCCTGCCGGTGTCCCCTGATTTCGCGCAATGGCCTCCGACATCTTCACCAGATCGGCAAAGGTTTTCGCCATCATCTTGCGCATGATCTTGCCGCGATGGATCTTGACGGTGATCTCGCTGAGATCGAGCTCGCCGGCGATCTGCTTGTTCATCAGGCCGCTTGTCGCCATCTCCATGATCTGGCGCTCGCGCGCGGTGAGCGATGAAAAGCGCTCCTTCAACTCCGCCTCGATCCTGGTCTCGCCCTTGGCCGCAGCCCGGGTCAAGCAGGCGGCGGCGACCGCGTCGAGCATGTCCTGGTCCCTGAAGGGTTTCGGCAGAAAGTCCGCAGCTCCGGCCTTCATGGCCCTCACCGACATCGGTATGTCGCCGTGGCCGGTCACGAAAACGATCGGGATTTCGATCCCCATTTCCGACAGCTTCTGCTGGAAATCGAGGCCGCTCGTGAAGGGCAGCCGCACATCGAGGATCAGGCAGTCGGCTTCTTCCAGGCATTGCACGTCGCGGCACAGATCAAGTGGCGTGGCATAGCACTTCACCCGATAGCCGACCGAGCGCAGCAGGCTATCAACAGAACTGCGAACGAGTTGCTCGTCATCGACGACCAGAACGAGAGGGCTCACGGACATCCTTCGACTTCCAGGGCTTGATGATGTTCAGCATGTTTAAAACTCACACCGTTGCTCCGGCAACTATACGTGGGTATGCGAGGCTAGCACTGCAGTCTGACGCTGATCAATTCCCGTACAATTTCTTTGAATCGCGGTTCGCCCGAAGATCTTGCCATAGATCAAAACCAACGGGGATCGTCATGTCAGCACTTCCTTTCCAGATCGACGACAGCCTTCACCGGGCGCCTAACGGCGCGGTTTCGCTTGCGTCACAGCACCACCAGCTCACTCGCCTGCTCGCCCAGGCCATGTCGCTTGCCAAGCAGAACGAAAACGACGCCATGGACCTGATCCGCAAGGTGTCTGCACTTGTCGCCAGCCCCGAGATCGAAGAGCGGCCCGAGCCCCCGACGCGGGGCGGACTGGCGCCATGGCAGGCAGGGCGGGTCAGGCGGCATATCGAAAAGGCGTTTTCCGGACGCATCAACATCGATGAGCTGGCCGAGATCACGCGGCTCAGCACCAGCTATTTCTCCGCCGCCTTCCGCGCCACTTTCGGGACCTCTCCGCACGACTATATCTCGCGGCGGCGCATCGACCAAGCCAAGCAGCTGATGCTCACCACCGACACCCCGCTCTGCGAGATCGCACTTGATTGCGGCTTTGCCGACCAGTCACATCTCTGCCGCGTCTTCCGACGCGTGACGGGCCAGACGCCCGCCGCCTGGCGGCGCAACGGGCGGATCGCCTGAGGTAGACATCGCCGCCGGCATGACTGGTGGGGCGCACAGCAAGTGGCATAGCTCGTTACGCGGAGCTCGGCGCCTCCTGTTTCGCCATCTAACGCTCTCTGGCTTTTGACCGCAGTCGACGGCACCGGTGTCCGTTGCTGCGGTCTTTTCGTTCTTGCGAGCATGGCCAGAAACAGAAGCGGGACCGGACCACATTCCTGGTCCGGTCCCGTTCGATTGCCGGCTGCGCGCCTGACCGCGCCCGCTTCCCGGTGACTGTTACTGCGTGTTCCGACAGGTCTCGAAAAGGAACCAGACACGCTGTTCACCCTCGTCGATCCACTGTTCTAGCAGGCTGGTTGAGGCGACATCGCCATGCTCGGCACAGAGCCCATGAGTCTGGCGGGCAAAAGACACGAAACGCTCATTGTCGTCGCGGAGCTCGGCCAGCATGTCCTGCGGGGTTACATAGACCGCGTCGTTGTCCAGCAACCGCTGGAGCCTAGCGATGTGGCCACTGGAGCGGATCGTCGTGCCGCCGAGCTTGCGGACGCGCTCGGCGATCGCATCGGTCATGGCGAAAATCTGTCCGGCCTGCTCGTCGAGAAGCAGGTGATAGTCCCGGAAAGACGGGCCACTCATATGCCAGTGGAAGTTCTTGGTCTTGAAATAGAGGGCGAAGGTATCAGCAAGCAGGCCGGTGAGCGCTGCCGATATGTCGTTGACGGCTTCGGGCGGAAATCTGGACGGTGTTGCGAGAGCCGCCTTGCGGCGTGCCTCTGGTGTCAGGGGCTCCATGGATCATCTCCTGTGTGCATGCGTTGATGCAGACCCTCTGGCAGACACCTCCGGCGCCGGCCCGGCCTGCAAGGCAAGTCTATGCAAGCGCCCTCCGTCGGCCCATCAGCTGCTGGTATGGTCGACCCTATACATCGGGATAGAGCGGGATGTTCGGCACGTGCCGCCCGCTGGCGATCGCCCGCGTCTCGCAGCCGTGGAGCGCGTTGAATTGACCGAGCTCGTGAGATCCGGCCCTCCCCGATCGAGGCCCTAACCCAAACCTTGGGTCATCCCCGCCCTCCCTTCGGCATGGCTGCATCATACCAATGTTGGTGACGAGCGAACTCAGGTTCAATGGAACCTCATCCCCCTCACTGTCACTCTGAACTGGCTGATCAACCACGCAGTCTTCTCCTCCCGGATGCGAGATCAGCGCCCTACCAGGCCTCCCGCCAGAGA
>JAIXSF010000399.1 GCA_027484835.1 Rhizobiaceae bacterium
CAGACGAAGTTCGTGGTCGGCAAGGCCCTGAAGGTCGGTCTCCGCCCGATCGTCGCCATCAACAAGATCGACCGTCCGGACGCCCGTGCCGACGAAGTCATCAACGAAGTGTTCGACCTATTCGCGGCGCTTGACGCGACCGACGAACAGCTCGACTTCCCGATCATGTATGGTTCGGGCCGCAATGGCTGGATGAACTATGCGCCGGAAGGCCCGAAGGAAGAGGGCCTTGGTCCGCTTCTCGACCTGGTGGTCAAGCATGTCCCCGAGCCGAGCGTCGGCGAAGGCCAGTTCCGCATGATCGGCACGCTGCTCGAAGCCAACCCCTTCCTCGGCCGCATCATCACCGGCCGTATCCATTCCGGCTCGATCAAGCCGAACCAGGCCGTCAAGGTTCTGGACGTGCATGGCAAGGTCGTTGAAAACGGCCGTATCTCCAAAATCCTCGCCTTCCGTGGCATCGAGCGCACCGCGATCGATGAAGCCCATGCGGGCGATATCGTGGCAATCGCCGGCCTGTCCAAGGGTACGGTTGCCGACACGTTCTGCGATACGTCGGTTACCGAGCCGCTGGTTGCCCAGCCGATCGATCCGCCGACCGTCACCATGTCCTTCCTCGTCAACGACAGCCCGCTGGCGGGCACCGAAGGCGACAAGGTCACCTCGCGCGTCATCCGCGACCGTCTGTTCAAGGAAGCCGAAGGCAATGTGGCGCTGAAGATCGAAGAATCCGAAGGCAAGGACTCCTTCTTCGTGTCTGGCCGTGGCGAATTGCAGCTGGCCGTTCTGATCGAAACCATGCGCCGCGAAGGTTTCGAGCTGGCTGTGTCGCGTCCCCGCGTCGTCATGCACAATGATGAAAACGGTCAGCTGATGGAGCCGATCGAAGAAGTCGTCATCGACGTGGACGAAGAGCATTCCGGCATCGTCGTGCAGAAGATGTCCGAACGAAAGGCCGAAATGGCCGAGCTTCGTCCGTCCGGCGGCAGCCGCGTTCGCCTGGTGTTCTTCGCGCCGACCCGCGGCCTGATCGGCTACCAGTCCGAACTCCTGACCGACACGCGCGGCACGGCGATCATGAACCGCCTGTTCCACAGCTACCAGCCCTACAAGGGCGAGATCGGTGGCCGCACCAACGGCGTTCTCCTGTCCAACCAGGCTGGTGAAGCCGTGGCTTACGCCATGTTCAACCTGGAAGATCGCGGCCCGATGATCATCGAGCCGGGTGAAAAGGTCTATGCAGGCATGATCATCGGCATCCACACCCGTGACAATGACCTCGAAGTCAACGTTCTCAAGGGCAAGCAGCTGACCAACATCCGTTCGGCCGGCAAGGACGAAGCCGTCAAGCTCACCCCGCCGATCCGTATGACGCTCGACCGCGCGCTCTCGTGGATCCAGGACGACGAGCTGATGGAAGTCACGCCGAAGTCGATCCGCCTGCGCAAGATGTTCCTCGATGCGAACGACCGCAAGCGCATGGACAAGGCCAAGGCGTCCATCGCCGGCTGAAGTCTTTGAAAATATGTATCGTTTTGAAACCCCGGTCTTTCAGGCCGGGGTTTTGTTTGTGCATGCCCCTGCTTCTGCCTTGCGAGTAATCTTAAAAAAGCGTTAAATTTTCCCGGTGGACCGATGCAGGTCCAGGCTCCGCGTCTTTTCAGTCGGACGCGCCAGGGTGGGTTTACGTTATGAAGACGTTGTCGATCGACATGCGCTTGGCAGGTCCCGGTGATGCCGCTGCGATCGCGGATGCTCATCGCAACGCCTGGATACATGCCTATTCCGGTATCATTCCCTATCGCGCCCTGACACGCATGGTGGAGCGCCGCGGTGAAAGCTGGTGGCGCAAGGCGACGCGTGGGCCTGCCACCATTCTGCTTGCGGAAGTGGCCGGCACGGTCGCAGGCTATGCTTCACTTGGCTACAACAGGGCCCGCGCCCTGCCGCACGAAGGCGAGATCTACGAGCTGTATCTCCGGCCCGAATATCAGGGGATCGGCCTCGGTTATCAGCTGTTCCACGAAGCGCAGCGCATGCTGAAGTCGCTGGGCTGCAACGGCATGGTGGTCTGGTGCCTCGAGGACAGCGAAATCGCTGCCAATTTCTTCCGATCGAATGGCGGCATCGATGCCGTCGAAGGCATGGAAGACTTCGACGACGTGCATCTCAAGAAGCTCGGCTTCATCTGGAACTGATCAGGCAGGAGTTGCCTATTCCACGACATAGCCTTCCGGCCAGTTGAAGGTCCGGTCGCTCACGAGGTCGCCACGCTGGCCGATCCATTGCGGTTCGGTCATGCCGCAGGCGAAATCGGCGGCCTCTGCGTCGGCTGCCTGACGCGCCAGTTCGTTGGCTTTGCTATTGGCTTTCGCATCCACCATGGCCACAAAGCAGGAGCCTCCGTCGTTCTGTGTTCCAACCTTCGAAACCACCAGGATCTCGCCGCGGCTGGCCTTGGTCGAGCTGCCGTCCGGCCCCGGATTGTCGATGAACCAACGGAGGATCGCGGCGATCGGCTGGCCGCGGCTGTCGAGACGCCATTCCACCTTGGTGTTGACGTGGTTGAAGGCGGAAAAGCTCTCGAAGGCGCCGTCGATCAGCTCCTTGTCCACCTGGCCGAAGATAACGCTCTGGCGCAGGTCACCCTCCTTGAAGAAGACCGGGAAATCGCCAAAGCCTGCACAGCGCAGGGAGACGCCCATCGGGTCTTCAGCCAGCGTCTTGCAGGCGTCAAGGTCAAGATCGGTATAGACGCTGTCGTTTGAAAACGCAGGTCTTGTCACGCTGAGGCATGCG
>JAIXSF010000123.1 GCA_027484835.1 Rhizobiaceae bacterium
ATCTGCTTTTCCACGAGCGGGGTCAGCACATAGCCGGGGCAGATGGCATTGATGGTAATGTCGAATTCCGCCAGCTCCAAGGCGACGGACTTGGTGAGGCCCATGATGCCGTGTTTGGCCGCGACATAGGCCGACTTGTAAGGGGAGGCCACCAGCGCATGCGCCGAGGCGACATTGATGATGCGGCCCTTTTTCTTCGCCTTCATGCCGGGAACAGCGGCTCGGATCGTGTGGAATGAACTCGTCAGGTTGATCGCGATGATCTGGTCCCATTTGTCGATCGGGAAGTCCTCGACCGGGGAGACATGCTGAATGCCGGCATTGTTGACGAGGACATCGACGCCACCGAAGGTCTTTTCGGCGGTGGCGATCAGGTCGGCGATCTCCGCCGGTTTGGTCATGTCGGCGCCATGATAGATCGCCTTGCCGCCATAGGCTTCGAGTGCCTTGCGGTTCGCTTCGATCTCGTCTGCGGGGCCGAAGCCGTTGATAACGAGATTTGCGCCTTCGGCGGCAAAGGCTCTGGCAATGCCAAGCCCGATCCCACTGGTCGATCCGGTGACGACGACGGTTCTAGCCATGCCATTCTCCCTTTTTCAGGCCTGCTGCGACGCAATACATCAGCGAAGTTATGCTTAAAGGCGGAGCACTGGCAATCGCGATTTTGGCGCAAGACTGCTTCGCCGAGACGCATAAAGTCGCAAGCGGCAGCGCTTTCGTTCTCCGGTCCGAAACAGTCCGTCACCCCGGGGCGGTTTGCATGAAAAGAGGCGAACCTCTATCTCTGGCGCAACGATACAGCGAGAGAGACCCATGGAACTCGGACTTTATACCTTTGCCGATGTCGATCCCAATGCCGCCAACAAGGGCGCGGAAGCCAAGCGGCGCGTGGACGAATTGCTGGCGGAGATCAAGCTTGCGGATGAAGTCGGCCTTGATGTCTTCGGCCTCGGCGAACACCATCGCCCTGACTACATGGCCTCTTCGCCGGCGACGATCCTCGCGGCCGCTGCCGTGCAGACGAAAAACATCCGCCTGACCAGCGCCGTTTCGGTTCTCTCCTCGGATGATCCGGTTCGCGTTTTCCAACAATATGCCACCGTCGATCTGCTTTCGAACGGCCGCACCGAGCTGATGGTCGGTCGCGGCTCGTTCATCGAGAGCTTCCCACTCTTCGGCTATGATCTCGAAGACTATGACCTGCTGTTTGCCGAAAAGCTGCAGCTGCTCATGGAGATCCGTGAAAACGAGGTGGTCACCTGGGAAGGGCAGACCCGCAAGCCGCTTCAGGCGCGCGGCGTTTATCCACGTCCCCTGCAGGATATGCTTCCGCTGTGGATCGCAATCGGCGGCACGCCGCAGTCGGCCGCGCGGGCCGGGTATCTCGGCCTGCCGCTGGGGCTTGCGATCATCGGCGGCGAACCGCATCGCTTTGCCCCCTTCTTCGATCTCTACCGTCAGAGTGCCGCCAAGGCCGGCGTCGACCCGAAGCAGTTGAAGACCAGCATCAACGTGCATGGCTTCATCCATGACACGGTGCAGTCGGCCGCGGACATCTTCTACGAGCCGCAGGCGGTGGTGATGAACCGCATCGGTCGCGAGCGCGGCTGGGGTCCGACCAACCGGGCGCAGTTCGACGCCTCGCGCGGTCCGCGCGGCGCGCTTTTCGTCGGTGATCCGGAAACGGTCGCCGAAAAGATCGTCGCCATGCATGGGATCTTCAAAAACGACCGCTTCCTGTTGCAGATGGCAATCGGCCCGATGCCGCATATCGAGATCATGCGTGGCATCGAGCTCTACGGCACAAAAGTCGCGCCGCTGGTTCGGAAAGCGTTGACGGAGACGGCGTCTGCCGCCTAAGGCAGCGCTCATCCCCGCCGCAAAGCCATTAAAGGACCGCCATGATCGTCGAAACCGAAGAGGACCTCACGCGTCTGAAAGACATCGGACGCATCTGCGCGACGGCGGTGAAGACCATGGCGGCGGCACTCGAGCCCGGCATCACGACGCGCGAGCTCGACTTGATCGGGCGCAAGGTTCTTGAGGAAAACGGCGCTCAGTCGGCGCCGGAGCTCTGCTACCAATTTCCGGGTGCGACATGCATCTCGGTCAATGAAGAGATCGCCCATGGCATTCCCGGCGACCGGGTGATCAAGGCCGGCGATCTCGTCAATATCGATGTGTCCGCCGAAAAGCTCGGCTATTTCGGCGATACCGGTTCTTCCTTCATCGTGCCGCCGGGCACGGCCAAGCTCGAACGGCTGCTGCGCGACGGGAAGCGGGCGCTCTGGGTGGGCTTGAATCAGGTGAAGACCGGCCGGCCGCTCGCTGATATCGGCAATTCGATCGGGGCCTTTGCCAGGAAGAACCGCTATACGCTGATCACCAATTTGGCGAGCCATGGCGTCGGCCGCTCCCTGCATGAGGAGCCGACCGAGCTTTCGACCTGGCCGGATCCCGACGAGACGCGGATGATGGAAGAGGGGCTGGTCTTTACCGTCGAGCCGTTTCTCTCGCTCGGCGGCCAATGGGCCGAAGACGGCGACAAGGACAACTGGACGCTTTACAGCGAGCCGCGGGCGCCGACCGTGCAGTTCGAGCATACGATCGTGGTGACGAAGAACGGCCCGCTGGTCCTGACGCTCGCCGACTAGGGCGAGCGCCTTGGCAACTGTTCCGTCTCAATCGGCCTTCGAAAAGGCGACGGCGACGCCCTTCTTCTTGAAGTAGGACTGCATGATCTTGCGGCCCTGACGGTTCGACTGGGCGAGCTTGCTCGTTTCGAACACGGCTTCCTTGACACCTTCCTTGGCCATCGCGGCCTTCAAGGCTGCGATGTGAAGATCGATCTCTTCGTTGTCGTTGTTGATCGAGGTGTAGATGTTGTCGATCGCCTGCTGAAGGCTGTAGTCGCTCATGGGGCACTCCTGAAAAAGCTTTGGGACTTCCCTAGCGATTTTTGGGCAGGAGGCAAGGGAAGCGTAAATCAACGGCCTCAACCTATTCTTACCAACCCTTCATTTTCGCGGGGGTAATTCTGCCACAATTTGGCGATGCCATTGCTGGAAGGAACCTTCTGCCCTAGGTTCCGGCAGGTTCTACAGGACTTCTCCCACACGAAGGTTTCCCGCGTGTTTCATTCCTTCTTCCCTCGGCCCAAACTGTTCTTCACCTCGGCCGCCCTCTGGACGCTCGTCTGCATCATCGTCTGGTATACCGTTGGCCCGCAGATGGGTGCCGCCATCGGATTGCCGCCGCTGGCCGAAGGACAGCAGCCGCCGGTCGGGCTCGCCTTCTTCTTCACGCCGGATAATCTCTGGTTCTACCTTTACTTCACGATCTTCGTCTTGATCTTCGGTGCCGTCTGGCAGGTGCTGGCCAAGGATCATCCCTGGACCAACTGGTCGATCTGGGGCTCGGCCTTCATCATCTTCATCGCCTATTTCAGCGTGCAGATCTCGGTGGCGGTCAACAACTGGCGCGGCCCCTTCTTCGATCTGTTCCAGAAGGCGCTGAACGGCGATGGCACCGTGACAGCCGGCCAGCTTTACGAGTTGCAGCTGCGCTTCCTGGAAATCGGCATGGTCGGCGTGACGCTCTCCGTCCTGACTGCGTTCTTCACCAACCACTATGTCTTCCGCTGGCGCAATGCGATGAACGACTTCTACATGTCGAAGTGGGACAAGCTTCGCCATATCGAAGGGGCCTCGCAGCGTGTGCAGGAAGACACCATGCGCTTTGCGAATATCCTCGAAGGCCTCGGCGTCGCGCTGATCAATTCGGTCATGACGCTGGTCGTCTTCCTGCCGATCCTGTTCCGCATGTCGGAGAATGTCAGCGAGCTGCCGATCATCGGCGCCGTGCCGCATGCGCTCTTCTGGCTTGCGATCTTCTGGTCCGCCTTCGGTACCATCCTTCTGATGGTCGCCGGTATCAAGCTGCCGGGCCTCAACTTCCGAAACCAGCGTGTCGAGGCGGCGTTCCGCAAGGAGCTGGTATATGGTGAGGACAATGCCGACCGCGCCCAGCCAGTCACCGTGCGCGAGCTCTTCTCGAACGTCCGGCGCAACTACTTCCGCATGTACTGGCACTACACCTATTTCAACGTCGCCCGGTATACCTACGGAAAGCTCGATGCGATCTTCCTGACGTTCATCCTGATCCCGACGATCGTCGCCGGCAAGATCACCATGGGTCTCTGGCAGCAGATCGCGACCGCCTTCGGTCAGGTGACCGACAGCTTCCAGTATCTCGTCAGTTACTGGTCCACGATCATCGAGCTTCTCTCGATCCACAAGCGTCTTGCCGCCTTCGAGGCTGCGATCGATGGCGAACCGCTGCCGGCGATCGATCAGCGTTACCTCGAGCGCGAAGCTGCAGAAGGTGAGATTGCGGCTGATCGCCCCTACTGACGCTGGGCGAGCTCAAGCCACAAAGATCAGGCCGCATCGGGCAACCGGTGCGGCCTTTGTCTTGGTCGTGAGTGGTCTTGTCAGGCGCTGATGGAGATAGGCGTTGCCGGCAGGCGCTGGCTGTCCTGCAGCGCTGCATAGGCTTCCGGCTGGGTAAACAGCGACAGGCCGATGGCGACAGCGCCGATGGTCGCGGCTATCACGCAGGCGAAAGCGATGACGAAGAGGAGGCGCTTCATGGGTTTCCTCAAAGGTTTCGCGCGCTTATCGAGCCTGCCGGATGCAATGTAAATGCGTCACGCGATCACATGGCGCCTGCTGTGTCGCCTGTCTCTTTGCGGTCCTTCAGCATGTCGAGCGCTTCGGCATAGGTGACGCAGGCGACGTCCGGTCGGGGGCAGACTTCCGCCACCAGCCGCTCCATTGCCGCCCAGTAGGCGCTGCCGTTCATGGTGACGAAGTGCAGACCGATCTGCAGCGGCATGCGATCGCCATTGTACTGCTGCTCGAAGGCCTGCTTGAAGGCCTTGTAGCTGCGCTCGGCAAACTCGTCGCCCTTCGATGGATGGTCGATGCCGGCCGAGTGGCGGATGAAGAGGTTGTAGTCCATGGCGATGATCCGCCGCGATTTCGGTCCCTCCGGGATCAGTGGCAATCCAAACCGGGCAAGGCCGCCTTTCTCCACGGGCATAGCCGGGTCGTGGGTGACGGCACTCGCATCATAGCGGAAGCCATGCTCGCGCTCGGCCTGAAACAGGCTGTCGGGCGCAGAGAGGTATGGTGCGCGAAAGCCGGTGATGCCGTTTTCGACGAAGTCTGCCCATCCCTCGGGTTCGCGCTCTGCAAGTCCGTTGTCCTTCCAGGCATTGGCCAGCACGCGGTCGAAGGTCTCGAATTCCTTCAGCCACTCGGCCTTGGTCCAGTCCTTGCCGTCGAAATGGCCGCAGGTATGGCTGGCGATTTCGTGACCTTCCGTCTTTGCCTTCCAGATGTTGTCGAGCCTGACGGCGACTTCATCGGTGCTGAGAGCAAAACCGATATTGGAGCGCCCCGCCTTGATGCCTGGTGCCTTGTAGTCCTGCGCGCGTGCACGCGGGATCAGCGTCGTGCAGGAGAGGAAATAGGTGAAGCGGGCATTGGCGCGTTTGCCAAGGTCTCGGCTGCGGACCCACAGGCGATTGTCATGCGCGCCATCGAAGGAAACGAGCAGCAATTGCTTCGGTCGTTCGCTGGGCTGACCCTTTGTCGCAGGCGGTGCCTCATCCAGAGCGTATGCGGCGTTGACGAGAAACAGGAAAAGCACAGCGGACAAACGCAACATCAACAGCAACTCGTTCTCAAATCGGGGGCTCTCCCGTCCCATCCAAATGCGGCGAAGCTTTGAACAGGCTGGATATTCGTCGCGCGCACCAGTAAGGCTTTGGGCAACACGACATGAAAGGTTCTGGCCCATGACGCTTCTCATTCTCGGCATCATCCTGTTTCTCGCCACCCATCTGATCCGCGTGGTCGCCCCCGGGTTTCGCGTGGGCATGATCGATCGGTTCGGCGAGACCGGCTGGCGGGTGATCAATTCGGTGATGAGCCTTGTCTCGCTCGTCGTGCTGATCTGGGGCTATGCGACCGCGCCCGTGATCAATGTCTGGTTCCCGCCCATGGGCATGAACCATCTCACGACCACGCTGATGCTGTTTGCCATGATCTGTCTTGTCGCAGGTTTCCTGCCGGCCGGGCATATCGCCACCAAGACCAAGCATCCGATCATCCTGTCGATCAAGATCTGGGCGGCCGCGCATCTTTTGGCGAACGGCGATCTCGCCTCGATCCTGATGTTCGTTGCACTTCTGGCCTGGGGCGTGGTGCTGCGCATCAGCTACAAGCGTCGCGTCCTCGCAGGCGAACTTGTGCTTCGCCCGTTCGTTTCGGCGCGCTGGGACGCGATCGCAGTGGTTGGTGGCCTCGTGCTCTGGGCCGTCATCACCATGTGGCTGCACAAACTGTTGATCGGTGTTGCGCCGCTCGCCATGTGACGGCTTAAGGCTGTTGGCGGTTTTCCCCTTACAAGCGGGCAAAAATCGGCTAGAAGGCCGCTCACGCATGAGAGACTGCATCGAAAGGCCGGCAGCGTCCGGGGATATGAATGGTTGACCAGAACGACAGCTTTATCCGCGAAGTAAACGAGGAGCTCCGCTCCGACCAGGTGCGCAATGCCTGGAAGCGCTACAGCCGCTGGATCATCGGTGTCGCCGTCGTCATCGTGCTCGGCACGGCCGGCCATCGCCTCTGGACGCATTGGGATTCGACCCAGGCATCGGATGCCGGCGACAAGTTCCTGGCTGCGCTCAACCTCGCAGACCAGGGCAAGCGCGACGAGGCAGAAGCTGCCCTCAAGGCGCTGGAGCAGGAAGGCTATGGTGCCTACGGCATTCTCGCCCGTTTCCGTGCCGCCTCGGTTCTGGCGGAAAAGGGTGACCCGGCCGCAGCTGTCACCTCGTTCAAGTCGATTGCGGATGATGCGTCGATCCCGGATGCCGTGCGCAACACGGCCAAGGTTCGTGCCGCCTGGCTCCTGGTCGATACCGGCAGCTATCAGGATGTGTCGGCAATGGTCGAAGCCCTGGCAACGCCTGCCAATTCCATGCGTCATGCCGCTCGCGAAGCGCTCGGTCTTGCAGCCTACAAGGCTGGAGACATGACCCGGGCCCGCGAATGGTTCGAACAGATCAGTGAAGACGCGGAAGCTCCGCGCAATGTCGCCAACCGGGCCCAGATGCTGCTCGACAACATCAAGGCCTCCGGCAAGGCACCGTAACAACAAGGCCATAAGGCCGGAAAGCTAGCGTTCCCATGAGTTTCACAGTCGCCATCGTCGGGCGCCCGA
>JAIXSF010000241.1 GCA_027484835.1 Rhizobiaceae bacterium
GTCGCGATATGGGCCGAGATGTCAGCACGGCGGGCGTCTGAAACTCGCATCCGCTTTTCGTTGCGGGCAACGGGGAAGCGGGCGGGGCCGGTGATAAACCAGTTCATGCAACGGCCTTCCGCTGCCCAGTACTTGCGGGTGATCTCGACATGACGGCGGGCAAACGCCTCTAGTTCAGCGTCCGGCAGGGGCAGTTTTGCTTGCTCCCACAGCTCCACCATATAGGCGGCAAAGCCGTTGAGGCGCTCTGCTAGCCCCTCCAGTTCGAACAGGGTGCGCCGCTCCGGAAAATGCGTGAGGGCATGGAAGCTATATTCGATGTCCTTCGCCGCGATGGTCGCGGCAAAGGTTCCAGCGAGAATGGACAGGGTGCGGTCCTCGACAACAGCGATGATCATCGGACCACTCCCGCCATAACGGTTGGGTGAGCGGGGGTGATGCGGGTCTGGAACCCGATCAAAGCGCCACCTAGAATAACCCCATGGGAAGAATGCTGGTCCGCCTTGGCAAAGACCGGATCAAGAACCGGCTTGCAGACGCTCAGGCGGGTCGCCACCTCCTCGATGCTGATCTGCGGCGGCAGCACATGCGAGCCATCCAGACCGGCAAGAACGATCTTTCCAGCCAACGGCTGCGGGTAGCCATCAAAGACAGTGAAGGCGGCCAAGCCGTCGCGCAAACCTTCCTCATCGACGATAAGAACGTGGTTCGTGTCGAATGGCACCACCTCGACAAGCTGGCATCCAATCAGCCCGTAGGCCTGAGAGAACGCGCTCGGTGCTGCGACCTCTGCGGCTTGAATGGTCCCGGCTTCCGGGTCCAGCAGGTAAACGGTTGCGGTTGTGGTCATAGTTCTCACCCTTTCTTCAATTCCGCGAAGCGGTCTTCTCATGCCCCTCGTGGGCAGGAGCCCCGCTCCTGTTCCCGAGTTCGCGCGGAGCAGCGGGGGAGAGGGTGGCAAGGGGATAAAAACGGAGGGGGTTCGCCCGCCCGAGGCAAAAAGCCGAAGGGGCGGCGCGTCAGCGGCGCTCCTGCACGAAAGCGCGGCCTTAAGGCTGCACGAAGGAAGGACGGGGAGACCGTTTTTTCCCCTTGTGAGGGAGAGGGGGCAGCGCTCCTCTTTCCCTCATCAAAGAAGCAGACAGGACGCCTCCGGCGTCACTGTTTCATCCTGGCCAAGGCCGGCAAACCGTGCTGATGCGGATGACTGTGAAGAGCAGTAGGGGAGGGGAAAGGCCGCCCCGATACGAGGCAGGGCGGCCTCCGTAGGCACATGACAGAAAAGGGCTAGAGATCTGCCACGACCTGACCTGATAAGCGGGCAATATGGGTCGATTGCGGAAAGCTGTAAATGTTCCGAACCGATTTTTGCCCAAGATGCATGGGATTGAAGGCGAAGCCGCAGCGCAACCGATCGTAACCCGAATGGGCGGAGACAGCGGCTGCTGGCTCCGTGCCGAAGGCATAGAGCGGGGTCGCCAAGCGATGCGCCAAAGCAGCTATCCAGGGTAGACTTTCGAGGCACCATCTTTAATTGTCCCGGAGGAACAACGATGAAATTCCAGTGTGGTTGGTGGCAATGGCAGGTTTCGGACTCGATCAGTGGGTAAGCTATCTCGGACTTGAACGCGTTGACGACCCGAACAAAGATCATACGATCTATCGCAAACGGCTCGACGGGAAGATCATTGACCTCAAGGAACTGGATCTGCTTGTCGCCCAAAGGCTCCGTGTCCTGCGAACCGACCGACAGATTGCGCAAGCGAAAGTCGCGACCCTCCTGGGCGTAAAGGAGGCAACCTACTCCCGATACGAAAACGCCTCCTCCCTGATGACCGTGGGACGGCTCATCCACATTTTCGAGGTCCTGGACATCACTCCGGAAGAGTTTTTCGATCCCTTCGTAAACGAACGACCTACTCATCCCAAAGGCAAGTCACGCAAAGACGTGAGAAACAAGCTGATGGGAGCAACGGTCGACCACCTGAAAAAGCTCGACGATACGGCCTTGAAGATGGTGCATGACCTGGTGATAGCCATGGAGCCCCGGACGATCGGAAGGCAGAAAAGCAATGGCGCGGCGAAAGCCGCGCCATGACACTCAGCGGGTTAGGTTTGGTTTCCGCCGCGCGCCGGCCGCCTTCGGCGAACAGCCGGCGCTTATGCGGCGTCATTTCTGGCCCTTCTGGCGGAGCCGCTGGGCTCGGATCGATCGGCGCCAGTCCGAGATCCGAGGATGACAATGAAGAACATCGGAGCTTTCAGCATAGCGCCGCCCCTCCTTAAAGGGCGGGAAAGCGGGAATTCTCGACACGGTTTTGATGGATAACGGGAAGCCGCAGGAGGCTTAGCATAGCGCCGCGAAGCGGAAGCCGGGACCGACTTTTCCCGTCAAAACCGTTCCGTTAGATCCGACAGTGACAGGAAAGGTGATGCAATGACCAATGCTTTTGACCAGGCACTGCAAAAGGCAACCGGCGGCTACCCAGTCGATACGTTGATCGTAACCAAAAATGAAGATGGCGAACCCGAAGTGTCCATGTTCGTCCTCGATGCGGACAATCAGCTGCCTCACGTTTCCTATGACCCAGAGGGCGGTATCATATTCAAAACCGCTCAACAGGACGAGCTGCTCTTCTCGCGCCAACTCCTTGAGACCATCGCGAAGATGCAGGTTTCGGCGGACCTAAGATGGAAAGAGCTTCAGCGTCATTGGGTGGACGACAAGGCGACCTGGGAGGGCTTTGAACATCTTCTCGATACACCAAATATTCAGTGAAGCGAGCGCGTCGGCTCCGGCAGCATCTTTACCATCTGCTTTACGACTGTTCGCAATTTCCTCCAGTCTCGCAGATCGCCTTCGTTCACGCGCTCCTGGATCGCCGTTAGGATCCATCCAACGCAGGCGATATCGTCCGCAGCGCGATATTTGTCTGACCTGTGGAAGCACGCGACGATGCGAGGCCGCGCGCCTTCCTCGGTCTTTGGAATCTGCGAAACCAGATCCTGCGCTTCTCGATAGGCATTTGCCACACGTTTGAGGTCGTCTGGCCCGGCTTGGGTGATCATGCCGACAGTCCACATCAGCGTATTTGACAGGTGTTCCACTTCGTCAGTCATGGCGATCCTTATTCCTCTCCATTGTGACAACGCCTCAAAAAGTTAACACCACGCGGACACTCGCGTTAGGTGCAAATCTGCAGATTAGGCTCGCGTCATGTTCCATCTTGACTTTTAGCGGCCCATACGTTCCCTGTTTGTTCCTTTCATTCCGTATCACGAAAGGACCAGTCTGAAATGCTCGCCGGCCTGAAAATCAAGGCAGAAGTCTATGTGCCTCTCATGCTCCATGGGTTATGCGCCGGCTTTCCGTCACCCGCAGATGACTACATTGAAGAGTCGATTGACCTCACAAAACTCCTGATACGGAATCCACCGGCGACGTTCTTGTGGAAGGTCGACGGCAACTCGATGCGGGATGCGGGTATTTTTCATGGGGATCTGATCGTGGTCGACCGAAGCGTGCGGCCGGTCGACGGCGATATCGTCGTGGCGATCGTTCACGGCGAGCGATCATTGAAGCGGCTGCGCATGACGGGCGGACGCCCGCGGCTGATGTTCGAGAATTCGGATATGCCACTGTTTGACCTTCCGGAGGTCGCGGAAGTGGAGATCTGGGGTGTTGCGCTCTGCAACGTCCATTGGCTGCGACCGAGGAAGCAGGGATGACCTCATTCGCACTGATTGACGGCAACTCGTTCTATTGCTCGTGTGAGCGAGTTTTTGACCCTTCTATTGCGAAACGGCCGGTGATTGTTCTGTCCAACAATGACGGCTGCGCCGTTGCCAGAACGGCGGAAGCCAAAGCCCTCGGGATCGGCATGGGCGAACCCTACTTCAAGATCCGTGATCTCTGTCGCGATAACGACGTGGCTGTCTACTCCAGCAACTACACGCTTTATGGCGACATGAGCGCTAGGCTGAATGCGATCTACCGGCAATGGTCTCCGGATGTCGAGGTTTACTCAATCGATGAGAGCTTTCTGGACATGACCGACATCAGGCCAGCTGATCGCGTTGCCTTTGGCCGCGATCTGCGCTCGACGGTCCACCAATGGACCGGGATCCCGACCTGTGTCGGCATTGGCCCTAGCAAGACGCTGGCGAAGTTCGCTAACCACGTCGCAAAAAAGAACCCGGAGCTTGGCGGCGTCTGCGATCTGACAGACGCAGCCGTTCGGCAAAGCTGGCTCGATCGCGTCGAGGTTGGGGAGGTTTGGGGCGTTGGATCCGCATCAGAGAGAAGACTATTCGGGCTGGGCATTGAGACGGCCGGCGATCTGGCCCGCGTTAATGCGCGGCTTGCTCGCAATCTCCTGAGCGTGGTGGGCGAAAGGACGGTTCTGGAGCTGCAGGGCATTTCATGCCTGCCGCTCGAAGACGTACCGCCACAACGGAAGGGCTGCGCCGTAACCCGATCCTTTGGAACGCCGGTTACGGATCTGGCCGGAATGCTCGAGGCGGTCGCGGCCTATGCGATGAGGGCAGGAGAGAAGCTGCGCCGGCATGGTCTGGAGGCAACACATATGGCGATCTTCATGCACACGTCGCGCTTCAACAGACAAGACAAACCGCACTCGGCACAAACGACAGTCCATTTTCCCGAAGCATCAAACGACACGTTTGACCTGATCCGGGCAGCTCAGAGCGGAGCGCGCAAGATCTTCAGGGTCGGCCACCGCTACGCAAAGGCCGGCATCATCATGAATGATCTGGTGCGGGCGGCGTCACAGCCGCGGCCTCTGTTCGAAGCGCGGGACCGTGACCAGTCGGAACGCCTGATGACAGCGCTGGATGCGGTCAACGGAAAATTTGGGCGTGGTTCGCTTATCCCGGCCTCGGCCGGCATCAAGCGCGACTGGCAAACCAAGTTTGACCGTCGGTCGCCGCGCTACACCACGAACATCAAAGAACTGCCCATAGCCGTGGCGCGCTGAAAAACGAAGAAGATGCGAGGGACCTGCATGAGCCTGCCTCGGCTGAAGGATTACCGGGCGGAGAAGATCGACATCGAATGCCGGCGTTGCGATCGCTACGCCATGCTCGATCGGAAAGCACTGGTGAAGAAATACGGCGCCAGCTGTCAATTCGTCGACCTAAAGCGCGCGCTCGCGATCGGCTGCGACCGAAGGGGGGCAGATCAGTGTGAGGCGCGCTTTCCTTGCCTCCTGCGGATCGGCGTCCTGATAGAACGTGGTTAGTCTCTGAAGCGGCGGCTCGCCAGGATAAACACCAAGCCTAAGCCTAAGAACGGCAGAGAGTAGGCGAGGGCATTCGGATACTTCGATGGCGCCGGGGGAAGGTTGCGACATCCGCCCGCGCCGTCCAGACCACAACTGAGGCTCGCTACAAAATACCAGAAGCCGACTGCAAACAGGCAGACGGCTATTCCTGAGGATAGAAAGACGCGGTTGACCATAGCGCGACAATACCCAAGGCGTCGGCATTGGAAAGAGCCGCCCTAGTGGGGCGGCTCAGCGCTGACCAGCGCATCGAATGCGGCCTCTTCTTCGACAAGCTTCGCTTCGGCCGCCGCCAGCTCGGCTGCGATCTGCTGACGCTCGGCCTGGTCGATGGACGCTGCAAGTTCGGCGCGCAGTTCGTTGATGTGGTCGTAAATGGTCATCGTCAGCTCCTTTGAATAAAAACAAAGGTGCGGGACCGACAAGGGAGGGTTTGGGTCAATGACCGCCGGAGGCGGCCTGCGGGGCGTGGGGGAGCCGATTTCGTTGCGCAGCGGCGAAATTGGGGGAACCGCGCATCATTGACGCGGACGCTGCCTGGTCGGTGCAATTGGCTGATGTTGAGAGAGAATATACCTCTCCGTATCTCGCCATCTTATGTTAGTTCGGAACAGCCCGCTTTGGGCGGCGTTACGGGCACTCGGAAGGAACCGAGTATGACTGACAATCCAGCGATCTTTAGAAATCTCGCCTGTAGCGACATGGTTCGCAAAGCCTTGCAAAACCATGCCAAGCATCA
>JAIXSF010000425.1 GCA_027484835.1 Rhizobiaceae bacterium
TGCGATGCCAGTTCACATAGCCCGTAATCCGCTTCGAGGCCAATTCCCGGATCGTCAGGTTCGGCAGCGGGCCGAGATGCACGTCGGAGATGTGGGCGAGCTTGAACATGGCGCTTCTCATAGCGGCGCTGAAACCGAGGGGCAAGGAAAATGAAGCCAGCTGGTGGTGCCGGACCCGGCACTGATAGCGAAAGGCTCGGATGGCCTAAGAGGTTCCTCGTTCGCCTGCTGCACATCTATTTTGCCATCAGTCGCGGCATGACGCTCGGGGTGCGCGCCGCCTGTTTCGATGAGGCGGGCAGGGTGTTTCTCGTCCGCCACACTTATGTGCCCGGCTGGCATTTGCCCGGCGGCGGGGTGGAGCGCGGCGAAACGGCGATCGAGGCGCTGTTCAAGGAGATGCGGGAAGAGGGCAACCTGGAGGCGACGGGCACCCCGGAACTCTTCCATGTCTATTTCAACGCCAGGATCAGCGGGCGCGACCATGTGCTGCTTTACCGGATCGATGTCCGGCAGACGGCCGATCGCCCGGCGGACCGGGAGATTGCCGAATGTGGGTTCTTTTCTCCCGACGCATTGCCGGACGCGACGACTGAAGCGACGCGGCGGCGAATTGCCGAGCTGCGCGGGCAGATCGCCCCCGCGCATCACTGGTAGTCTCAGGCGCCGAGCGTCTCGCGCCCGTGCGGGGCCATTAGGTCCTCATCCGGACCAACCGGCACGACACCGGTCGGATTGATCATGGTGTGGCTGCGGTAGTAGTGATGCTTGATGTGGCGCATCTCGACCGTCCCGGCCACACCCGGCGTCTGATAGAGGTCGCGCAGATAGGCTGACAGGGCAGGGTAGTCGGCGATACGCCGGATGTTGCACTTGAAGTGGCCGACATAGACGGGGTCGAAGCGCACCAGCGTGGTGAAGAGACGCCAGTCGGCCTCGGTCACGCGGTCACCGAAGAGATAGCGCTGATGGGTCAGGCGCTCTTCCAGCCAGTCGAGCGTCTCGAACAGCGGATAGACCGCGCTTTCGTAGGCGTCCTGGGTTGTGGCGAAACCTGCCTTGTAGACGCCGTTGTTGACGGTGTCGTAGATGCGCTTGTTGATTTCGTCGATCTCGGAATGCAGATCCCCTGGGTGCATGTCGAGCGTCGACCCGGTCAGGTGATCGAAGGCCGAGTTGAACATGCGGATGATCTCGGAGCTTTCGTTCGAGACGATTGTGCCCGTCCGCTTGTCCCAGAGCACCGGGACGGTGACGCGGCCTGAAAAGCTCGGGTCCGCCTTCACATAGACCTGCCAGAGATAGTCCAAGCCGAAGAGATGATCCGGCGTTGCTCCGTCGCGGTCATGAAATTCCCAGCCGTTTTCGAGCATCAGCGGATCGACGACGGAAACCGAGATCAGGTCTTCGAGACCTTTCAACTTGCGGAATATCAGCGTGCGATGGGCCCATGGGCAGGCATAGGATACGTAGAGATGGTAGCGGCCGGCCTCGGCCTTGAAGCCGGCTTTGCCTGACGGGCCAGCGGATCCGTCGGCGGTCACCCAGTTGCGAAAGCCGGCATCGGCGCGCTTGAAGTGCCCGGAGGTCGATTTCGTATCGTACCAGACGTCCTGCCAGACGCCGTCCACCAGCCTGCCCATCGTTTGCTTCCTTCTCGTTTCACCTTGATCCGGAAAATACGGTTGTTGGCCGCGATTGCGAGGGGCTGACGATTGAACAGTGCGTTTTCCGTTGGACGCGCAGAAAAATTGCTGCTATCGGAACAAACCTCACGATTTGAAGGCCCCTATGACCATCGCACGGAACCCACGACGACGCTGAAGCTCTCGAACGCATGTTCAACATGCGCGTGAACCCTATCGCTGTCTGTCTTCTGGTTTCGGTCATCCATGTTTCACTCTGGCCTTGTCTACCTCACCGAGGATGCGTCGCACGACGCGGTCATCGAACTCATCAATGAAGAAGCTTTTGGTCCCGGTCGGCATACGCGTGCCGCTGCCCGCATTCGCGAGCAGGGTCCGCATGACAGGTCGCTCTCCTTCATCTGCGCCGACAATGGCGAGACAATCGCTTCGGTGCGTATGACACCGGTGATCGCCGGGGACGTAAATGGGCATCTGCTCGGGCCGCTGGCTGTGCGCCCCTCCCACAAGAACCGGGGTATTGGCCGCGAACTCGTGCGGATCGCCATCGAGGCGGCGCGGCGCAAGGGCTCCGAAGGCGTCATCCTGATCGGCGACCCGCCCTATTACATGCCGCTCGGTTTCGAGAAGGTGGCCTATAAGGCGCTTGATTTTCCAGGACCGGTCGATCCGAACCGGGTGCTGATCGTGCCGCTCGGCGACGACGTGCATGCACGGCTGACGGGCGTGATTGCCTGGCGGGACTGCAAGGCCGTGGTGCCTGCAGCGACGTCTCCCGCGACCGGGTCGCATGCGCGGGCTTATGCTTCTGCCTGAGATGTCGATTCAAGCGCTTCGTCGAAGCGCTTGATCAGCCAGTAGATATCGAGCCCTCTGGTGAAGTTCGCGATCCGCCCAAAAACCTCATAGCCCGCGCGCTCATAGGCTCGGCAAGCGACCGGGTTGATCGTGTCGATATAGGCGCCGATGCAGCCGCGCGCCTTGGCTTCCTCTTCGGCCAGCGCAAGAAGCGTGCCTGCCGTTCCCCGACCGCGCAGGCGCTCGGGGACGAAGAGCAATTCCACATAGAGCCAGCCCCGACCGGTATAGCCGACGAGCCCACCGTCGACGGTGCCGTCGCCTGCCGTTAGGGGGACGAACAGATCGCGCTTGCCGGTGGGGCCGAGCAGGGTGTCGTTGTGCGCCTTGATGCCGGCGAGGATGGCATCGCGGGCGGTTTCAGGAACGGTGTCGAAGAGGGGCAGTTGCGTTGTCATGGCGGCAGCATCCCCATTTGTCCGGCGCTTGTCGAGACACTGGCTCAAACTTCGGGGGAACCGTTCGGGGCAGGGCTTGTTGTGCTGGCATCGATCTTAACAAACGTCACGAGGAAGACCCGATGCGCGCACTGGTTTGGCACGGCAAGGAGGACATCCGATGTGATCGTGTGTCCGATCCCGAGATTGAGGATCCGCGCGATGCGATCATCAAGGTGACGAGTTGCGCGATCTGCGGCTCGGACCTCCATCTCTTCCACAACATGATCCCGGCGATGATGCCCGGTGACATCATGGGCCACGAGACCATGGGCGAGGTGGTCGAGACCGGCTCGGGCCTTAACGGCGCATTGAAGAAGGGCGACCGAGTGGTCATTCCCTTCACCATCTCGTGCGGTCAATGCGAACAGTGCCGGCGCGGCAATTTCTCCATTTGCGAAACCAGCAACCGCAAGAAGGAACTGGCGGAAAAGGCGTTCGGCCACGCGACCGGCGGCCTGTTCGGCTACACGCACCTGACCGGCGGTTATGCTGGCGGGCAGGCAGAATATCTCCGGGTGCCCTTCGCAGACAGCACGCATATCAAGGTGCCCGACAGCATGAGCGACGAGCAGGCGCTGTTCCTGAGCGACATCCTGCCAACCGGCTGGCAGGCCGCCGTGCAGTGCGAGATCGTAGCAACGGATACCGTCGTCGTTTGGGGCTGCGGCCCGGTCGGCCAGATGGCAATCCGCAGCGCGGTTTTGCTGGGAGCGGCCCAGGTTGTCGCGATCGATTATCTGCCCGAGCGGCTGTCGATGGCGAAAGCTGGCGGGGCAATCCCGATCAATTTCAAGGAAGAAAGTGTCATCGAGCGGCTGAACGAGCTGACCAAGGGCAAGGGGCCTGAGAAGTGTATCGATGCCGTCGGTATGGAAAGACACGTCGCGATGAGCCATCCGGACAGCCTGGTGGATCGCGCCCTGCAGATGGTCATGCTCGAGAATGACCGGCCGCATGTGCTGCGCGAAATGATCTATGTCTGCCGGCCCGGCGGCATCATCTCCGTGCCCGGCGTCTATAGCGGGCTCGTCGACAAGATCCCGATGGGCATGGCGATGAACAAGGGGCTGACCTTCCGCATGGGGCAGACCCATGTGAAGCGCTGGACCGACGATCTCATCCGCCGCATCGAAGAGGGCCAGATCGACCCGTCCTTCGTCATCACCCACACCGTCGGCCTCGAAGAGGGGCCTGAAATGTACAAGGTGTTCCGTGACAAACAGGACAGCTGCATCAAGGTCGTCCTGAAGCCGTAACCGGAGGTTCTGCCGTGAATTTATTCAGCACACTCAAGCGCTCCAAGGGCGATCCCAAGGTTCTCGAAAAGGGACCGAGTTCGCTTTCGTCCTCCGACCGGCTTGCCCGCAATCTCGGCTGGTTCGGCGTTGGGCTCGGTGTCATCCAGCTGTTCGGTGCGACCGGATCACCCGTGCACTCGGCATGGAAGGTCAGGAGGTCATGGTCCGATCTTACGGGCTTCGCGAGATCGGCTCGGGCATGATGACGCTGTCCGTCGACAAGGAGGTGGGCCTTGCGAGCCGGCTTGCCGGCGACGGGCTCGACATCGTGACGCTGGGATCGGCCCTGCATTCGGACAATCCGAAGCGGGACAATGTGGCGATCGCGCTGGTCATGGTCGCCGGCGTGACCCTGCTTGATCTCCTCGCCATGGGCGCAACGACCGGTCGCCATATGCGACACCGCGGCGATATCAGGGATTTCAGCGACCGGAGCGGGTTTCCGAAGGGCATCCCTGCGTCGCGCGGGCTGGCGCGGGAGAAGGCCAAGGCGCTGGCTGGGTGAGTGAATGGCTGAGCCGTTCGCCTTGGGTGGCACCGTTCGAGAGAACACAGTAGGGTTGTGGATACGTGCAACGACCCGAGTGCAGACCTTCAATGCAGCAGCCCATTCCCACGCTTACGACCGCTCGTATCGTCCTGCGCGCCATGCGCAAGGATGACTGGCCCTCTTACAAGCAGCTGATGTCTACAGAGCGTGCCCGGTTCATGGGCGGCCCGTTTTCCGACGTGGTCGCCTGGGGCATGTTTTGCAGCGACCATGCACAATGGGACCTGTTCGGTTGCGGCGCGCTGATGATCGATGACTTAGCGACAGGTGCATGTGTCGGGCAAGTGGGGATCAATGGCGGGCCATTGTTTCCTGAATGGGAACTGGGCTGGTTCGTGTACCCGGATTATGAAGGCAAGGGGTATGCCTATGAGGCTGCCCGGGCGCTGCTGACCTGGGCGAAAGATGTTCGGCGGCTTCCAACCCTTGTCAGTTATGTCGATGCAGACAACGTGAGATCTTCAGCGCTTGCGATCCGACTCGGTGCCGTTGTGGACGGTCATGCAGCGCGGCCTGCGCCCGGCGATCTGGTCTATCGCCATTATCCCGCGCTGTCCCACTGAGCGTTGCCTATCGGCGAGCTGGCGCAGCGAGGATCAAACAGCAGCCTACCGCCCCTCGCGCCACCACATGGCCGAGACCGCCAAGAGCAAGATCCCCAATCCGGCAAAACCGGCAAACAGAGGCAGCGTGTTGACGCCCTTGAGCACCGTTTCGTCGGTGAGGCGGATCAGCATGCGGCGGTCGTCGGCGACGCGGACTTCGCCGCGCACGGGCAGTATGTCGGGGATGCGGACGGAGGCGTCGCCGTCATCGAGGCGCGCGGTGAGCCCACGGGTTTCCGCGCTGATCGGCGACAGTGTTTCCGTGGTTGAGATCATGCCGCGGAATTCAGGCGCGTCGACGGCGCCGACATGGACGAGCGTCGAGAAGTCGCCGTTGGTGACCGTAAAGAGGCCGGTCTCCGTCATGCGGCGTTCGCCGCGATAGAGGCCGGGCTGGATCTCGTTGAGGGTCAACGCAATGGTTTCGCCAGACGGCGTGGTGATCGTCGCGGGGCCAGGGGCGTCGCCGATGGTCTGGCGGGTGACTTCCAGAGTGCGTCCGGTGGCGCGGGCTTTCAGCGCCTCTTCCTCGAGTTCCGGCTCCTTCATCAGCCAGTGGGCGATGCGGCGATAGAGCGACACGTGCGGGCCGCCGCCTTCGAAGCCGCGTGCCCAGAGCCAGCCCTGATCGGAGAGCAGCATGGCAACGCGGCCCTCGTTGGCGCGGTTCAGGACGAGCAGCGGGCGATCGCCATCGGCGGTCATGACGGTCTCGCCGTCGGTCCCTGTTACGTCGATGCTGCGGAACCAGCGGCCCCATTGCGGCGGCTCGACGGCGGAGCCATCGAGGCCACGTGTGACCGGGTGGCGTTTGCCCTGATCGGATAGGCGCGGATAGAAGCCGGCCTGATGCACGTCACCGGTCGGCGTGGCGGGCAGGACCGAGGAGAGCGGGGTGAGGGCGATCGAATCCTGGCCGGCATGTTCGGGGCCGGCGGCGATCAGCAGGGCGCCACCGTTCCTGACATATTCGGCGATGTAATCGTAGTAGAGGATCGGCAGAACGCCGCGATGCTGGTAGCGGTCGAAGATGATCAAGTCGAAGTCGTTGATCTTTTCGACGAAGAGTTCGCGGGTCGGGAAGGCGATCAGCGAGAGTTCGTTGATCGGCGTGCCGTCCTGCTTTTCCGGCGGGCGCAGGATGGTGAAATGCACGAGGTCGACCGAGGCGTCCGACTTCAGGAGGTTGCGCCAGGCCCGCTCGCCGGCATGGGGTTCGCCGGAGACGAGCAGCACGCGCAGGTTCTGGCGGATGCCTTCGATGAGGTGGATGGCGCGATTGTTGACGTCGGTGACTTCGCCCGGTGTGGCGGCGACCGAGAACTCCAGCACGTTGTTGCCGCCACGGGGGACGCGGAAGCCGAAGGAGGTTTCAGCGCCGGGGACTGCCGGGACGATGCCGAGGTCCTCGCCGTTCATCTTGACCGAGACATCAGCGGGCTGGTTCGAGGCTTCGCCGTCGTCAAAGACGCGGAAGGTGAGTTCCTGCTCCTCGTCGACGATGCCGAAGCGCGGGGCACGGAGGATTTCGATGCGGCGGTCGAACTCGTCGGCCTTGCCGGTGATCAGCGAATGGACCGGCGCGTTGAAGGGCAGGGGCTGATTGTCGCCGGGGATGTCATGCACCTGTCCGTCGGTGACGAAGATCGCGCCGCCGACACGCGCCGGCGGGACGTCCGTCGTTGCGGCTGCGAGCGCTTCGAAAAGCTTGGTGGACGGGGCATCGGTATCGCCGGGGTCGGTGACTTCAACGATGCGCGGCTCGATGTTCGGGAAACGGCCGAGGCGGTCGCGGATGCCCTGCAGTGCCTGATCCGTTTCCTCGGCGCGGCCGGCGATCTGCTGGCTCTGGCTGCGGTCGACGATGACGGGCACGACGGTGGTCAACGGATCGCGCTCTTCCTGCAGAAGCAGCGGGTTGGCAAGGGCCGCGAGCACGGCGATCGAGGCGGCAAGGCGGATCGCAGTGCCGCGCACGCCGCGCAGGAAGCCGAGGACGGAGAGAACAATTGCGAGCACCGCGAGTGCGGCAATGGCGATCCATGGGATGAACGGGGCGAATTCGAGCGTCATTGTCTCACTGCCCCAATCTTTCGAGCAGGGCAGGCACGTGGACCTGGTCTGCCTTGTAGTTGCCGGTCAGCATGTACATCATGATGTTGACGCCGGAGCGGAAGGACATTTCGCGCTGCATCTCGTCTGCGGGCACGACGGGCAACACGCTTGCGCCGTTCGCGTCGATCGCCCAGGCGCCGAGCAGGTCGTTGCCGGTGATCATGATCGGCGTCACCCCATCGCCCGACGAAGCCACTGCGCTGTTGCTCGACTGCGCTTCCTGGCGGCTCTCCACCCAGAGGGGGCTGCCGCTATAGCGGCCGGGGAAACCCTGCAGCAGGTAGAAGGCGCGGGTGAGCACGTGATCGGAGGGAACCGGCTCCAGCGGCGGGATGTCGATATTGGCAAGGATCGCCTGCAGGCGTTCGCCATTCGGCGAGGCGCCGACCTCGTTGCCCAGCGTCGAGCCCTGGTCGCGCGTGTCGAAGAGCACGGTGCCGCCGGCGCGCATATAGGCGTCGATCCGGCTGATCGCGGCAGCAGACGGCATCGGTGCGGATGCAGAGATTGGCCAAAAGATGATCGGGTAGAAGGAGAGCTCGTCCTTCGAGATATCGACGCCCACAGGCGGGGCCGGTTCGAGTGTCGTGCGATAGGTCAGGAAGTCTGTGAGGCCGGCGAGCCCCTGTTCCGACAGGCGGTCGACTTCGGCCTCGCCGGTAATCACATAGGCTAGATGGGTGTTGTCGAGGCGCTCGAGGATCTGCTCGTCACCGGGCTTGGCATCGGCCGACTGCGCCAGCGCCTGTCCGGGCGTGGTGATGGCCGCCAGCGACATGGCAATCGCCAGGATGGATGCGGCAGCAGCCGGTGCGCGCTTCGGCAGGCGGGAAAACGCGCCGCCCATGAAGAGCACGATCAGGCTGTCGACGACCAGGAGCAGGAAGGCGAGGGTGAGAAGGCTCGGCTTCAGCGGGGTCGCTGCGGTGCCTGCCATCGGATCGCGGGAGACTGTCAAGCCGGCCGGTGACGGAAGTGGACGGAGCGTGGCCTCGGCCGGCAAAAGGTTGAGCGCGGTGAAGCCGTCTTCGGTGCCGTAAAGGCCAGGCGGGTTGTCGAAGGTTGCGGCCTCGGGACGGTCCGGACCAAGCGAAAGCGGCTTGGCGGCCCCGGCTTCGGCGGTCAGAGCACCGCGTTCGTTGAGCAGGCGGAAGGGCGGCAGCGCCGGGGCCGTCGCCTGGCCACCTGCCGCCTCGGCGGCACCAACCCGGGTGAGCTGGACGATGCGGCGGAGCATTTCGACGAAGGTGCCCGAGATCGGCAGGTCCGACCAGGTTGCTTCGGCACTCACATGAAAGAGTACTATGCGGCCCGCGCCTGTCTCCTCGACGGTGACGAGCGGTGTGCCGTCGGCAAGGCTTGCCCAGGTGCGGGCGGCGAGGTCCGGTGTCGGTTCGGCGAGCACCTGCCGCTTGACGAGGATGCCTTCAGGGCGCGGCATGCCGGCAAACGGGCCGAAGGTCGGGAAATCGGCCAGCGGTTGCGGCTCTGCCCAGGAAAGCGCACCGCCGAGTGCACGTTCGCCCTGGCGCAGGATGACGGGCACCAGCGGATCATCGGCGGGGGCTGCAGCAAGACGGGGGCCTGCAAAGCGGATCAGCGTGCCGCCGCGGTTGATCCAGGCCTGCAGCGGATCATAGACATCGGCAGGCAGACGGCCGACATCGGCAAGCACGAGGGCAGACGGGTTCTGGTTGAGGATCTCGGGGATGGCGACGGCGAGGTCGGTCTGGCCGGGCTTCACCACATCGGCATAGGGGCCGAGAGCCCGCTCGATATAATAGAGCGGCGAGAGCAGCGGCTGGAAGCCGTCGCCACTGTCGCCGGAAACAAGCGCGACCTTGCGGCGGCGGAAGCCGTCATCGAGCAGGTGGGTGGCGCCGGCCGATGCGACGCCTGCGATCGAGAGGCGGGCGAAATCATTGCGCAGCTCGAAGGGGGCGGCGATCTCGCCGGAGGCTTCCGTAGTGCCTGGGCCGAAATCGACCTGGCCGGAGGCGATCACGCGGCCCTGGCGATCCTGGGCATCGACGATCAGGCTGCGGGCTTCGGACGCGTTCAGGCGCGACAGCGTGACGATCAGCGCATCCGAGCCGTTGTTTGCCGCGGTGATGGCGATACTCGTTGAGGCGTCGCCCTCGACGATGCGGAATTCGGCCGGCGAGAGCCCGGCGAGGTCTGACAGGAAGGGGTCTTCGGCATCGCGGGCGATTCCATCGGAGACATAAGCGAGCGTGCCCGGACGCTCAGACGAAAAGGTGGTGCGGAGCGCTTCGATGGTCCTGACACGATCGGGGCGCTGCGGATGTGGTGTGGCTGCTGCGAGCTTTTCGAGCGCGACGGCTGCCGTGCCGGGGATCGCGTCATGGGTCGGATCGGCGGTGAAGACGATCGAGACGGGCAGGCTGCGGTCAGCGGCATCGCCGATCAGCGCGGTCGCGGTTTCGACACGGCGGTCCCAGTCGCCGACGGTTGCCCAGCCGTTGTCGACGACGAGCAGCAGTGGCCCATCGCCTGAAAGGGTGGCGTTGCGCGGATTGAGCACCGGGTCGGCCAGCGCGAAGATGACGATTGCGGCCATCAGCATGCGCAGCAGCGTCAGCCACCACGGGCTTTTCGAGGGCGTTTCCTCGCGCTTCAACACGCCGGCAAGGATCTTCAGCGGCGGGAAGACTTCTGCCTTGGGACGCGGCGGGGTGAGCTTCAGCAGCCACCAGATCAGCGGCAGCGCGAGCAGGGCACCGAGAATGGCGGGAGCACCGAAGGCCAGGGGGATACCGAACATCAGCCCGCACTCCTGTTGACTGCAGGCGGCATGCCCGACAGGTGCATGTGGACGGCGACGAGGGCCTCGGAGGCGAGGCGATCGGTGCGGTTGTGGGTGAAGCTCCAGCCCATGCGGCGGAGCTGGTCGGACATCGAGTCGCGGCGGGCGAGATAGGCTTGCTGGTAGTCGTCGCGCAGTGTCTCGGCGCGGCCGGAGGTCAGCTTTTCGCCAGTCTCCGGATCGGTGAATTCGGTGCGGCCGGTATAGGGGAAAGTCTCTTCGGCGGGATCGGCGACTTCGACCACATGACCGCGCAGGCCACGGCGGGCGAGCGGTGTAATGCGCTCCATCACCCGGTCGGCATCGTCGAGAAAATCGCCGATCAGCACGATGTCGCTCGATCCGCGGATCATGCGGGTGTCGGGCAGGCCTTCGGTGATGGGAGCATGCATGATCGCGGTCGCGAGCCGTTCGGCAGCGTTGCGGGCCGAGATCGGCTCCATGATGCCGGGGCAGCCGATCCGTTCGCCGGAGCGGGCGAGGATTTCGGCGAGTGCGAGCATCAGAACGAGGGCGCGGCTTTCCTTGGAAACGGACGCCAGCGTCGACTTGTACATCATCGACGGCGACATGTCGGCCCAAAGCCAGACGGTGTGGGCCGCTTCCCATTCGCGGTCACGGATATACATGTGGTAGTCGCGAGCGGAACGGCGCCAGTCGATGCGCGAGAAGCTCTCGCCATCCGCATAGGGGCGGAACTGCCAGAAGTTTTCGCCGATGCCGCGCTTACGGCGGCCATGCCAGCCGGCAATCACCGTGTTGGCGATGCGCTTTGCCTCGACCATGCAGTCCGGTACCAGCACGGCGCGCTGGCGGGCGCGCTTCAGCACTTCGCTTCCGGGTGTCTGCTCGACGATCTGGCCGATCGATGCCACGCGGTGCGAGCCTCCCTTAGTTACGCAGGTTGGATACGAGGCCCGCGATCACATCGCGGACAGTCATGCCCTCGGCACGCGCCGGGAAGGTCAGCGCCATGCGGTGCTGCAAGACCGGTTCAGCGAGTGCATGCACATCGTCGATCGAGGGGGCGAGGCGGCCTTCGTAGAGCGCTCGGGCACGGGCGCAGAGCATTAGCGCCTGGCCGGCGCGGGGGCCTGGACCCCAGGCGACGTTCTTGTCGGTCGATGCATTGCCGTGCCCGGGCCGGGCCGAGCGAACGAGCGAGAGGATGGCATCGACAACCGTGTCGGAGACCGGCATCTGGCGGATCAGCTTCTGGATCTCCACCAGCCGCTCGCTCGATATCACGGCGCTGGCG
Source organism: Rhizobiaceae bacterium (assembly GCA_027484835.1). Classification (GTDB taxonomy): domain Bacteria; phylum Pseudomonadota; class Alphaproteobacteria; order Rhizobiales; family Rhizobiaceae; genus Allorhizobium. Next base: position 11,598 of record JAIXSF010000425.1, read on the forward strand.
CGACGGTCGCTGACACCCGTGGTTTCCAGCAGGATCTGACGCTCGGCAGAGATTTCCGGATAGAGAACGTCGACCTGCAACAGGAAACGGTCGAGCTGGGCTTCGGGCAGCGGATAGGTGCCTTCCTGCTCGAGCGGGTTCTGGGTCGCGAGGACATGGAAGGGGGCAGGCAGCTGGTAGGGCTGCCCGGCGATGGTGACGTGATATTCCTGCATCGACTGCAGAAGCGCCGACTGCGTGCGCGGGCTGGCGCGGTTGATTTCATCGGCCATCAGAAGCTGGGCAAAGACGGGACCCTTGACGAAACGGAAGGAGCGGCGCCCGGTGTCGTCTTGATCCATGACTTCGGTGCCGAGAATATCCGAGGGCATAAGGTCGGGAGTAAACTGGATGCGGTTGGCATCAAGGCCGAGAACCGTGCCAAGGGTCGTGACGAGCTTGGTCTTGGCGAGACCCGGGACACCGACAAGCAGCGCGTGGCCACCGGAAAGGATTGCGAGCAGGGTGTTCTCGACGACCTTTTCCTGGCCGAAGATCACCTTGGCCACTTCCTGGCGGATCGTTGCGATATCCGCGAGCGCCTTTTCGGCCTGCTCAACGATCGCCTTCTCATCCAGTGCGACATCGGGATTTGGCATCATGCCCATGGTCTGCTCCAATTGGTTTGGCCTGGTCCGAAGAATCGAACGGACGCGCGAAGGTGCATGTTACTGAAACTAACTTATTGGCGAGAGGACGGCTGACAAGGACGTTTTGAATGACTATCTCGTGACTGTTATGCACTAAAGACAAAACCGGGACGCAAAGATGGCAGGTGAGACGCTGAAGGCGACGACGGATGCGGCAGGGCTGGCCGCGCTGATTTCGCGCGCGTCAGCGCAAACATCGGGCGGAAAGCCGACGCTACCGCCGGTGGAACGCTGGGAACCGCCCTTCTGCGGCAATCTCGACATGGAAATCCGCGCAGATGGCACCTGGTTCTACATGGGGACGCCTATCGGGCGGGAGCCCCTTGTCCGCTTGTTTTCGACCGTTTTGCGCAAGGATGAGGACGGCCGAACCTATCTCGTCACGCCTGTGGAAAAGGTTGGCATCCGGGTCCAGGACGCGCATTTCGTCGCCGTCGAGATGAGTGCGACGGAAGATACAGGTGAGTCGGTCCTGACGTTTCGCACCAATGTCGGCGATGTGGTCGAGGCCGGGCCGGAGCACAGGCTGCGCTTCGAGATCGTCGGGGAGAACCATGAACTGAAGCCTTATCTCGCCGTTCGTGGACGGCTGGAGGCATTGGTGTCACGCGCGGTCATGTATGATCTCGTCGAACGCGGGGAGGTCGTTGATGTCGACGGCAAGGCAATGTTCGTCGTGCGCTCGCGCGGTGCTGTCTTTCCCGTGATGCCGGCCGATGAACTCGATCGACTGTCGAGATGAGCCTGATGACCTTTACCGCCGATGATTTTCGCCGCCGGGCCCTCGAGCAGGTGGGGGCGCCTCTCGAACATGCCTGGCGCGACCATGGCGATCATGTGCTGAACCGTGACAGCATCCTGCAGATCGAACAGCTGAAGCTCAAGGATGCCGCGGTTTTGATCGGCGTGATCGACGACTGTAACGAGGCGCGGATCATTCTCACGCAACGCACCGACAAACTCAGAAAGCATGCCGGCCAGATCGCCTTTCCCGGTGGCGGGATCGATGCGACCGACGCCTCGCCCGAAGAGGCGGCTCTTCGCGAGGCCGAGGAGGAGATCGGTCTCGACAGGCGCTTCGTGGAACCTGTCGGGCGACTGCCGCAATATCTCTCGGGGACCGGTTTCCGGATCCAGCCGGTGCTGGCTGTCGTGCAACCGGGTTTCGACCTGACCCTCAACCCCGACGAAGTGGACAGCGTGTTCGAAGTGCCGCTTTCCTTTCTGATGAACCCGGCCAATCACCGCCAGGACAGTCGCATGTGGCAGGGTGCCGTCAGGCATTTCTACGTGATGCCCTACCGCGAACGGCATATCTGGGGCATTACGGCCGGGATCATCCGGACGCTCTACGAAAGGCTCTATGCATGACCAATCTTGCCGATCGCGACTGGTTCCAGGCGCCTGCGCTGCAGCGGGTGATGTCGCTCCTCAACAGCGGCGGAGCGGAGACGCGGGTGGTCGGCGGGGCCGTGCGCAACAGCCTGATGGGTTTGCCGGTCGGCGACATCGATCTGGCCACGACGCTTCTGCCGGAAGAGGTCAGCGGGCGCGCCGCGGCCAAGGGCATCAAGGCGGTACCCACGGGGATCGAACACGGCACCGTGACGCTGGTCGTCGATGGCAAGGGTTACGAGGTGACGACGCTGAGGCGTGACGTCGAGACCAACGGTCGGCATGCGCAGGTGGCTTTCGGTGCGACCTGGCAGGAGGATGCCGATCGGCGCGATCTGACGATCAATGCGCTTTACGTCGGCATGGACGGCGAAGTCGTCGATCTTGTCGATGGCCTGAAGGATATCGGGACAAAGACCGTGCGCTTCATTGGCAATCCCGAGCAGCGGATCGCCGAGGATTATCTGCGCGTCCTGCGCTTCTTCCGCTTCTTCGCCCATTATGGCAGCGGCCGGCCGGATGCCGAGGGTCTGAAGGCCTGCGCCCGGGCGCGGACTCAGCTCAAGACGCTGTCGGCCGAGCGGGTCTGGGCCGAGATGAAGAAGCTGCTCGGTGCACGCGATCCGGGACGGGCTCTGCTGTGGATGCGGCAGTCGGCGGTGCTCACTGAGGTCCTGCCGGAAACGGAGAAATGGGGCATCGACGCGATCCCCGGCCTGATCGCGGCCGAGCAGGCGCTCGGCTGGGAGCCGGATGCGCTGCTTCGGCTCTGCGCGATCGTGCCGAAGGATGCAGCCCGGTTGGTGACCCTTTCGGAACGGCTGAAGCTCTCCAATGCCGAAGCGATGGCGCTTGACCGGTTTGCCCGGGCGCCGAAGCCGCAGGAGACGGTGACGGATGTGGCCTTCGACCGCGATCTCTACCGGTTCGGCAAGGACGGGATGATCTCGATGCTGAAGCTTGAGCTTGCCTCTGCGCGCGCCCGTGCCGAAGGGGATCAGAAGGCGATGGCGCGCAGTGCGCGGCTGTTTGCGCTTCTGAAGCGGGCCGAAGGCTTCGTGCGGCCTGTGCTGCCCGTCAAGGGGGCCGACGTGTTGGCAGCCGGCATTCCGGCAGGGCCGAAGGTCGGAGAGATTCTCGGCAAGCTCGAGGAGGGCTGGATTGCCTCGCAGTTCAACCTCAGCCGCGAGGATCTGCTCGGCCGGCTGGAAACGCTTGCCAAGGCCTAAGATTTCGCCGCATCAGGATAAGCCAATACGGCTGAAAGCGGGTTTGGTTCATCAGGCCAAGCTCAACAAAGAGTGTCCGTCAGTCCGCGATCCAGCGGCGATCTCCGGAGCGTATCTCTCCCGGCTTCAGATGATCGACATGACGTCAGTCTGGCCATTCAGAGGAGGGACTTCCATGAAACGCATTGCATTTGCCATTGTCGCCGCAGGCATGACGGTCGCCGCTTCCTCGGCGCAGTCCGCCAATATCGTCGAGACTGCCCAGCAGGCCGGCAGCTTCAAGACGCTTCTGGCTGCCGCTCAGGCTGCCGGTCTGGTCGACGCCCTTTCGGGCGGCGGTCCGCTGACCGTCTTTGCTCCCACCGATGAAGCTTTCGCGGCGCTTCCGGCCGGTACGGTCGAGAGCCTGCTGAAGCCGGAGAACAAGGATCAGCTCGCCGCTATCCTCAGCTACCATGTGGTCGGCCGCGAACTGACCTCGACCATGTTGCCGGGCCGGACGATCCATGTTCGTACGCTGAAGAGCGGCGGTGACCGGACGCTTGCCGTCTCGAAGTCGGGTTCCGGCGTCACCGTCGACGGCGCGAACGTCGTGTCCGCCGACATCAAGACCGACAACGGCGTGATCCATGTGATCGACAAGGTCATGCTGCCGAGCAGCTGATCTACCGATGATTGATGCGCGGAGCCCGCAGGTCGGGCTCCGCTGCAGGTTCGGACGCGCCTCCCGGCGCTCAGTCGGTGGTCGTCTGGTCGTCTCGGATTCGTTCCTTGATGTGGTCGACCGTCGATGACCGGATGATGTCCTCGCCATGGGTGATCCGCAGGTGCTCCACGGCGCGGCGCACCACTTCGGCTTCCTCTTCCGCGCGGGTGTGCCACGCGCAGCCGGGTACCATGCTTCCGCATTCGAAGTGCTTCATCATCGTCTCCTCCTTCATCGCCTTCTGATCCCGAACTTCAAAGCGCCTTTCGGGTTCGCTGCCAGTGGACAAAAAAATGCCCGCACGGAGTGCGGGCGAGGGGGCAACCGACGCGGTGGATTTGGTTCAGTCGGGCATGGCCCAGGCGTGAAATACGGAACGGGCGGGCTGGCGCTTGCCACGATGCGCGCCGCTCTCGATGTCATTGGCGGCCAGCCTGTCGGCGAGGTCCTTGCCGGCGAGGCCGAGCTGGACCTGTTCGACGAAATAGGAATGGGGCAGGTCGACATCGCTTGATTGACGCAACTGTTCGGCCAGGCGATCGATCAGTTCGGGCGCTTCGATCGCACGGTCTTCGAGTTCACTCACGCGGGACACGGACACTGTGCTGTACGGGGTCATCGCAATCTCCTCCTCGATACTGCGTGAGGCTGTAGAATGCGACCTGTCCACCTGCTGCGCAATGCAAAGTGTCAAGTTTCCGACACACAATGTCGTAAGCGACGGAAATCCCCGCTCATTCTTTTTTGTGAACAAGCGGGGCTTATCGGATGTCAGCGTTAACCCAATGAATCAGGGATAGCGGACCAGCGGCGGCAGCGAAGACAGGATTGATTCGACGTTGCCGCCGGTCTTCAGGCCAAAGATCGTGCCGCGGTCGTAAAGCAGGTTGAACTCGACATAGCGGCCCCGGCGGACGAGCTGTTCTTCGCGATCCTCATCCGTCCAGGGATTGTTGAAATTGCCCCGGACGATCTTCGGATAGACCAGATTGAAGGCGCGGCCGACATCCTGGACGAAGGCGAAATTGGCGTCCCAGCCGCCCTTGTCCTCGTCGATCGTGAGCCAGTCGAAGAAGATGCCACCGATGCCGCGCGGCTCGTTGCGGTGGGGCAGGAAAAAGTATTCCTCGCACCACTTCTTGTAGGCGGCGTAGTCGGCAACGGCCGGGTGCCGCTCGCAGGTGACTTCCATGGCGCGGTGGAAGAGGCGCGTGTCAGGGTCTTCCTGGGTGCGCCTGCGATCGAGAACCGGCGTCAGGTCCGCTCCGCCACCGAACCACTGGCTCGAGGTCACGACCATGCGGGTGTTCATATGCACCGTCGGGACGTGGGGATTGACGGGGTGGGCGATCAGCGAGATGCCCGAGGCCCAGAAGCGCGGGTCTTCTTCGGCGCCCGGCATCTGCTTGCGGAATTCGGGCGAAAATTCGCCATGCACCGTGGACGTGTGCACGCCGACCTTCTCGAAGACGCGGCCATACATCATCGACATGCGGCCGCCGCCACCCTTGCCTTCCTCGCGCTGCCAGTCTTTGGCGGTAAAACGACCGGACTCGCGGTCTGCCATCGGGCCCGTCAGCTCGTCCTCGAGGGTCTCGAAGGATGCGCAGATCGTATCACGCAGGCTCTCGAACCAGGCACGCGCGGCCGCCTTCTTGTCCTCGATATCCTCGGGCAGGCCTTTCGGCAGTACCGGTCGCTCCATGTCTTCCCCCTCGACGCCCTCTGGCAACTCTCTCAGGCCAAACGAATATCAGGTGAAATCGCGGGCGACCATATCGGGCGACAGGTGTCCCCGTAAAATCGACTCGCCTTCCGGTTTTGGCTGGATTAATCTTCGGCCATGCGAGGGATTTCATGATGAAGATGCCTGGCCCGCCGTCGTTCAACGGTCTGAAGAAGCGCATTGCCGATCATCGTGCCGGCTCCGCCGGGCGATTGGGCGGGCAGTTCGTGCGCGAAACCTATTGTCTGACGCGTGAGGAGGCGAGGGCCAAGGCGCGCGAATGGTTCGACACATTCCCCAAGGCGGCCTACTGGACCGAGGTTGAAAGCTGGCGACAGCTTGATGGCGACCAGATCGAATTCACCATGCGTCGGCTGCCCTCGGCGGACTAGAGCGGCCCCTGATTTGCCGTTTCGACGGTAAAGTCGTGTTCGGTCAAATTTTACCATTTCCGGAAAGTCAAAAACAAAACCTCGTCGCTAGTGTTGTCGATACACAGCCGGAATGATGCCGGCTTCGGATCGACATGATATGCGACACAGGGTTTTCCCATGAGTTCAGTTTGGCTCAATCCATCGGTTGCCAATGGCGCTGCGATGGCGAGCGCGTCTGCGTCTGCACTCGAACGTGTGGCGAAGCCATCTGCCGTCAAACCTGAGACGAACACACAGCCCGAAGCCTCCAGCTACTGGTCGATCTCCACCACGATGCAGCCCGGCAGCCTGCCGAACGGCAGCGTCCAGGAAGCAAACGAGATCGCGGCGGCCGTGACCGATACCGCAGCACTCGGCCTCGAGCAGGCAACCGAGATCGTCGCCCGCATCCAGCAGAAGCTGGTTCTCTCCAAGGCCGTCGGTGCTGATCGCGATGCGATCAATGCCGATGTCTCGCAGATGAAGGCAGACCTCCAGAAGGTCGTCGAGGAGAGCGGCTTCAACGGTGACAACTGGCTGATGGTCGAGGCCGGCGGGCGTCCGAAGGTGACGTCGCTGCTCGCCTCGGTCACCTCAGGCAATGACGGCAGCCTGTCAATCAACATGGTCGATTTCGACACCGCCAAGGCGACCCTGATCTCCCGCCAGGAAGCGCGGGACGGTGTTTTGACGCGTGCCTATGCCGGCTCGAGCCTGGGCGGCGCTCCCTACAACTATTTTCTGCTGAACGCCCAGTCAGGCGAGCCGAACGAACCCGGTGCGCGCGAGATCCGGATCGACAACCGTACCACCAGCGACGAGATCGACGGGATGATCTCGACGCTCAACCGTGTGCTGATCGACATGGTGGGGGCCAGTGCCGAGGTGAGCACGACGCGCAGCCAGGTCTCCGGCGGCGCCGTGATGGTTCAGGGATTGCAGGGAGCGACCGAGCTCGGCGTCAGCCGTCTGGTCGACACCGAACTCAACGAGCAGTCGGTGCGCCTGACGGCTGGCAAGGTGCAGGAGCAGCTACAGTCTTCGGCACTCAACATGGCCAATGCCAACATGGCAGCATGGTTGAGGCTCTGACGGCAAGCCCCTGAGCCGGAATCGAAAAGGCCCGCTTTGTGCGGGCCTTTTGTTGTGTGCTGACGACCGTCTCACGCCTTGGCGCGGGGGCGCCTGGCCTTGCTGCTGGGCGCAGTGAGCCTGGCCGCTGCAGGGGTTTTCGTTTTTGCAGGCGCCGCTTCTGCTGCAAGCGGCGGGGATGGAACAGGCGCGACAATTCCCGGTTCCGGATCCGCCAAAGCGGGTTCCGGGGCCACGCTGCTGGCCGCAGGCGGGGGATCGGGTTCGATCACGGCCGGTAGCACACTGTCTTCGGTCGGTTCTGGCAGCGGGGTGGCCTCCAGCGATACCGGCGTGGGGGCTTCCGCTCCCTCAGCTGTTTCCGGTGCATCGGCCGGCGCAACAAGTGCCGCCGGGACCGGTCCACCCAGGATGTCGCCGAGGATTTTGGTGACATGCAGGGCGGTCGGCAGATCGGTGTTGGTCGAGTGGCCGCAGAAGGGGACCTTGATGTCGGTGGCGATCTTGGGCCGCGAGTTCAGCTCGCCGAACCAGTCGAGCTCACCGACCACGTCGATCACCTCGGTGAAGGCCTCCGGCATCTTGATGCGACCGCCAAAGGTGACGACACGGGCGGTATTGGCCAGCGTTTCCAGTCGTGCCGGATCGTCCGCCTTCAACGTATAGAGTGCGTCGGCGATGACACGGTTGCCGCGGGAATGGCCGGCGATAAGAGTGAATGACAAGGTCGGGTCGGCAAGCAGCGTCGCAACCGTGTCGGTATCGAGGCCGGTTTTCCGGTTGGTGTCGGTCTCTTCGTCACGTTTGCCATAGGCTCCGAGTTTCGGGCGACCGACGACGTCGTCGATGACTTCGAGATTGCTGCGCACATGACCGAGCCAGCCGAAGAGGAAGGCGCCGCCGATCGCTTCGTTGACGATATCGCCCAGACCGTAGCCGGAGACAACGGCTGCCACCGGGGCGTCGATCGCATCGGCCACGTTGCGCGCGAAGGCCGCTGCACCGATCGCCGAGCCGCCGACGCCTGCGACTGCCATGGCGCGGACATTCAGGCCGCCGCGCAGGCGGAATTCCTCGACGCTGTCGCAGAGGGTCAGCATCCCGCCGCCGGACGGCGGGACGATCATGATCAGGCCCTGCGAGGCAATGCTGTCACTGATGTAGAAGGTCTCGTCAGAGGTCAGTGCCTTGACGTCATAATAGAGGGCATCCATGCCGGTGTTGCGGAGCCGCCAAGGCTCCAGAGCGGCATTGCGCATCGTGCGATGCCGGACGCGCTCGGGGAAACTCAAGGATCGGGCGAATTGCGTCAGACCCAGGGTGAATGCTGTCTCGAACATGACTCCATCTCCCGTTTTGCTGCAATGCAACATAACGGTTTTCGGATAAATAGGCAATGCGCGAATGGCCCCCGGCACACGCGTTCCGAGAGAAAACCAAAAGCGCTTGACCTCAACTGCAGTTGAGGTTGCACGATGCCTCTGTTCGAAGGAGGAGGTGTTGATGACCTGGAGATTTCGAGGTTCAGGACGGGAAGCCTGTCTGGCGCAGTGCTTCGCCCGCGATCATCGCGGCGGACATGGCGACATTGATCGAGCGCTGGCCATCGACCATCGGAATGATCACACGATGGTCGGCCCGATCGTGCACATGGTCGGGGACGCCTGCACTCTCCCGACCGAAGAGGAGGATGTCGTTCCCGGCGTAGTCGAAGGTGGTGTAGGGCAGGGCTGCCTTGGTCGAGGCGAGCACAAGGCGGCGGTCTTCAGCCAGGCGCCA